>JBBSSC010000032.1:0-11788 GCA_038242465.1 Propionibacteriales bacterium
CGTGAGCCGATCGCGGCCGAGACTCCCGCCGACAGCTCGGTGTCGATCTTCGCCCGCGCGGGTCGCCACGAGCTGTACGGCAACGAGCTCAACGAGGCGGTCGTCGTGCGGCCCACCCGGCACCTGACCAGGTTCCTGGTGTGGCTCGATGCCAAGGGGGTCGACGGATTCGTCACTGGTGTCGCCGACAGACTCGGTGACACCTCGCAGTTCCTACGCAAGCCGCAGACCGGCTATGTCCGTTCCTATGCCCTCGTGATGTTTGGTGGCGCCGCCATCCTCGTCCTGTGCCTCCTGGCGGTGAACCTCGCATGATCCTGTCGATCCTTGCCGCGACTCCGATCGTGGGAGCGCTCCTTCTCGCGCTGATGCCCCGCGGCACGACCAGCCATCTGCAGGCCAAGGTCGTGGCGCTCGCCGTCTCACTCGTGACCCTTGTGCTGTCACTCGTCGTGCTCGCGAAGTACGAGCCCGATGCCGGCGGCTACCAGCTGACTGAGCAGCACACCTGGATCAAGGCGTTTGGCGCTCACTACGCGGTCGGCGTCAACGGGATCGCGATCACGCTGATCCTGCTGACCACGATCCTCGTGCCGATCGTCGTCCTGGCGTCCTTCGAGGACCGCCTGCCCGATCCCAAGGGCACCAACGCATACTTCGCGTGGATGCTCGCGGTAGAGGGCCTCGCGATCGGCGCGTTCGCGGCGACAGACGCCTTCTTGTTCTACGTCCTGTTCGAGGCGACGCTGATCCCGTTGTACTTCCTGATCGGAACGTTCGGCGGTCCGAGCCGGTCGTATGCCGCGGTCAAGTTCCTGATCTACAACCTCGTCGGCGGACTCCTGATGCTCGCCGCGATCGTGGGCCTGTACGTCGTGAGCGCCCGCCAGGGCGATGCGTCATTCCTACTGAGCGATCTGCAGAACCTCGACTTCGACCAGACCACCGAGCGGCTGCTGTTCCTGGGCTTCATGGCGGCGTTCGCGATCAAGGCGCCGCTGTGGCCGCTGCACACGTGGCTGCCCGATGCGGCTGGTCAGGCGACACCGGGTACTTCGGTGCTGATGGTCAGCGTGGTCGACAAGATCGGCACGTTCGGCATGATCGTGTGGTGCATCGGGCTGTTCCCCGAAGCCGCCGACTGGGCCAGCCCCGTCATCATCACGCTGGCGGTCATCAGCATCGTCTACGGTGCGCTGCTCGCGATCGGTCAGGACGACATCCGCCGCCTCATCGCCTTCACCTCGGTGTCGCACTTCGGCTTCATCATCCTGGGCATCTTCGCGTTCACGACGACGTCGATGGCCGGCGCGACGCTCTACATGTTCAACCACGGACTCTCGACCGCTGCGCTGTTCATCGTCACGGGCATCATGATCTCGCGTCGCGGCTCGGCGAAGATCTCCGATTTCGGCGGGGTCCAGAAGATCGCACCGATCCTCTCGGGTGTCCTGCTGATCGCTGGCCTGTCGAGCCTGTCGCTGCCGGGGCTCGCGCCGTTCGTGTCGGAGTTCCTGGTGCTCGCCGGGACGTTCACGGTCTCGATCCCCGCTGCGGCCTTCGCGACGCTCGGCATCGTGCTCGCGGCGCTCTACATCTTGATCATGTACCAGCGCACCATGACCGGACCGCTCAAGGCAGGCAATGAGGGAGTCACGGATCTGCAGCCGCGAGAGATCGCTGCACTGACGCCCGCGATCATGCTGATCATCGGTCTCGGCTTCTTCCCGCAGCCAGTCCTAAACGCGATCAACCCTGCGATAGACACCGTCGTGAGCCATATCGGCAAGGGCGATCCCGCCCCTAAGACGCCCGCGCCGATCGCCGAGACCACACAACAAGTACCAGTCGCTGAGGAAGGGGGCCACTGATGCGCACGTCATTCCTGTCGGCCGAGCTGCCGCCCATTCCTGCGCCCGATATCGAGTACTCCCTGATCGCTCCGCTCTTGATCATCGCGGGCGCTGCGATCCTGGGAGTCCTGGTCGAGGCCTTCTGGGCCCGAGCCAGTCGCTTCACGGTGCAAGCCGTCCTGGCGGTCGTGGCGATCATCGCCGCGCTCGCCGACACGGTCTGGGTCTTCACGGATCTCGACCGCATCGACGCCCCGTTGCAGGCGCGCGGCCAGGTCGCGACCGAGGGCGCGCTCTCGGTCGACGGTCCCGGCGTCTTCACCTGGGGCATTCTGTTGATCTTCGGGTTACTGAGCATGCTGCTGTTCGCCGAGCGCCGCCTCGAAGGCGGGCTCAGCTCGTTCACGGGACGCGCAGCGGATGCACCGGGTTCGCCCGCCGAGGTACTTGCGGTCAAGCAGCGGGTCGAGCACAGCGAGATCTTCCCGCTGGCACTGTTCGCTCTCGTCGGCATGATGCTGTTCGCGACGTCCAACGATCTGCTGACGATGTTCATCGCGCTCGAGGTCCTGTCGCTGCCGCTCTACATTCTGTGCGGTCTCGCCCGGCGTCGCCGGTTGCTGAGCCAGGAGGCATCGCTCAAGTACTTCCTGCTCGGCGCCTTCTCGTCCGTGTTCTTCCTTTATGGCATCGCCCTGGCCTACGGCTACTCCGGCAGCTTCGAGCTGGCCGCAATCGATGTCGCGGTGGCGAATAAGACGGGCAGCGAGAACCTGCTGCTCGCAGCGATCGCGATGATGGCGGTCGGCCTGCTGTTCAAGATCGGTGCGGCACCGTTCCATACGTGGACGCCCGACGTCTACCAGGGCGCGCCCACCCCCGTGACGGCGTTCATGGCGGCCGGTACCAAGGCCGCCGCGATGCTCGCGCTGCTGCGCGTCTTCTACGTCGCGTTCGGCGGATCGCAGTGGGACTGGCGACCGACGATCGTCGCGATCGCGATCATCACGATGTTCCTCGGCGCGGTCGTCTCGATCTCCCAGACCGACGTCAAGCGCATGCTGGCCTACTCGTCGATCGCCCACGCGGGCTTCCTGCTGGTTGGCTTCGTGGGGGTCTACGCCGGCGTTGAGGGCTCCGACCGTGTCACCTCGCTGTCGAGCATCCTGTTCTACCTCACTGTCTACGGCCTCGCATCGATCGGCGCCTTCGCGGTCGTGACGTTGGTGCGCGACTCCGGTGGCGAGACGACGCACCTGTCGAAGTGGGCCGGTTTGGGTAAGACATCACCCCTGTTGGCGGGTTCGTTCGCGGTGTTCATGCTGTCCTTCGCGGGCATCCCCCTGACGGGTGGATTCATTGGCAAGTGGGGCGTTTTCAGCGCCGCCTACGCCGGCGGATTTTGGTGGCTCGTCGTGGTCGGCGTCCTGATCAGCGCGCTGGCGGCCTACTTCTACGTGCGGGTCATCGTGCTGATGTTCTTCACCGATCCGGTGGGGGATGGGCCGACCGTCGCCGTCCCGAGTGCTTTGACTACCGTTGTCATAGTCGTTGCTGTCGTGGGCACACTGGGGCTCGGTATCATTCCGGGACCGGTGCTGGATCTCGCTCAGCATGCGGGCGCCTTCGTGCGCTGAACCGTCCTAGGAGCTTTGCGTGTCCACATTGGGTGTCTCGTTCGCCGACACCGCCCTCGAGGCGCGCGTTCTCGCCGGGGTCGACGAAGTCGAGCGCCAGCTCTCAGCCGCGGTCGACAGCCCCGAGGAGTTCGTGGCCGAGGCGGCTGCCCATCTGCTCAACGCGGGCGGCAAACGCTTCCGGCCACTGCTTGTCCTGCTGTGCGCCGAGTTCGGCGACTCCTCGCAGGCCGATATCGCACGTTCGGCCGTCGTGGTCGAGCTGACGCACCTCGCGACGCTGTACCACGATGACGTCATGGACGAGGCCGCGATGCGTCGCGGCGCACCCAGCGCCAACTCACGCTGGGGCAACTCCGTCGCAATCCTCGTCGGCGACTATCTGTTCGCCCAGGCATCCGACCTAGTCTCGGAGCTCGGCACCGAGGCGGTGCGCATCCAGGCGCGGACGTTCTCACGCCTCGTCCGTGGTCAGATTCGTGAGACGATCGGCCCGTCCGACGGTGACGATGCGCTCGCGCACTACCTCGACGTCGTGTCCGACAAGACGGGCTCCCTGATCGCGACCGCGGCGTTGTTCGGTGCCAAGATGGCTGGCGCCCCGGTCGATGTGCAGGAGACGCTGACCGAATTCGGCGAGCGCATCGGAGCGGCCTTTCAGCTGGCCGATGACGTCATCGACATCGCCAGCGAGACCGGTGACTCGGGCAAGACTCCCGGCACCGATCTGCGTGAAGGTGTTCCGACGTTGCCGACGCTCATCGCGCTGCGCTCGACCGACGACGCCAGCGCCCGTCTGCGCGAGCTATTGTCGAAGCCGCTGACCGATGATGCCGAGCATGCCGAGGCCATGGCCCTGTTGCGGGTCCACCCCGCTCTGACCGAGGCCCGCTCGTTCGTCCAGGCCGAGGCCGATGCTGCGAGCGTCCTGTTGGCCAAGCTGCCCGACAACCCGGCCCGTGCGGCCCTTCAGGAGCTGTGCGAGACCGTCGCCACCCGCCTGGGCTGATGCTTGTGCGGTCAAATCTCAAATCGGAACCGGCTCGATGCGCGCCGACCGACGATGGTGCGTCGCCGCATCCACCGTGAACACCACGAGCGCGAGCCACACCAGGACGAATCCGGCCCACCGTGGCCCGGTCATGCTTTCGCCGAAGAACGTCAGCCCCGTGATGAACTGCAGCACGGGTCCGAGGTACTGCAGGATGCCGAGCGTCGTCAGCGACATCCTGGTCGCAGCCGCGCCGAACAGCAACAGCGGGATCGCCGTGACGACACCGGTGCCGATCAGGAGCACGACGTTGCCGGCCCCTTCGTGCCCGAAGGTCAGCTCGCCGCGGAGCTGCAGTGCGATCAAGAAGGCCAGCGCGACGGGAAACAGGATCGCGGTCTCCATCCCGAGTCCCTCGAATGCTCCGAGATTGGCCTTCTTCTTGAGAAATCCGTAGATCGCGAACGAGAAGGCCACCAACAGTGCGACCCACGGAAGACGGCCGTAGTCGATCGTCAGCACGACGACGGCCACGCCACCGATCGCGACGGCCGCCCACTGTGCCCGGCGTAGCCGCTCCTTCAGCACGAACACCGCGAGCAGGACCGTCACGAGGGGGTTGATGAAATAGCCCAGCGAGGTCTCGATGACGTGCCCGTTAGTCACGCCCCAGATAAACGAGCCCCAGTTGACGGCGATCGCGACCGACGCCGCCGCGAGGATCAGCATCATCCGGCGGTCGCGGGCGATCTTCAGGAAAGGCCGCCACCGGCCCATCACGGTGAGCGCGATGAGCACTAACACCATCGACCACACGAACCGGTGCGCGAGAACCTCCAACGCCCCGGCGGGGTCGAGCAGGGGCCAGTACAACGGGAAAAAGCCCCAGCAGACATAGGCGACGATGCCGAAGCCCACGCCTCTCCTGGAGTCATTCACCAGCCGAGCGTACGCCTGATGGACTATGGGTACATGACAGACATTCCGCGTTGGTTCAGCACCACCAAGGACGGCCATTCGCAGTGGTACGTCGACCGCTTCCGGCAGCTCGCGACGGAGGGCGCAGATCTTGCGGGGGAGGCGCGGCTCATTGACGCCATTGTGCCGCCGGGCTCGCGCGTCCTCGACGCGGGATGCGGGCCGGGTCGGCTCGGGTCGGTCCTGCACGATCGCGGGCACACCGTTGTGGGAGTCGACGTCGATCCGGTGCTGATTGCCGCTGCCACCGAAGACCATCGCGGACCCCGTTGGCTCGTGGGCGATCTCTCCCGCCTGGATCTGGACGAGGAGCCCTTCGACGTCGCCGTCGTTGCCGGCAACGTCATGGTGTTCGTCGCGCCGGGCACCGAGCGGCTCGTGCTGGAGTCTCTGGGCCGTCACGTCCGCCCCGGCGGAAGGATCGTCACAGGCTTCGCGCTCGACCGGGAGCTATCGCTCGAATCCTTCGACGCAGATATCGAAGCGGCCGGGCTGATCCTCGAACAGCGCTTCGCGACCTGGGATCTCGTGCCCTTCTCGGACGATGCCGACTTCGCGGTGACCTTCTTGCGGGTGCCCGAGCACCCATGATGTCGGCGAAAATGTGCTGATTCGAAACGCGGACTGGTACGTAAGCGCCGACATCTTGGGGCCACGGGCCCCGCGTTGCCTAGAGTGTTCCCATGGACGCCTACCTCGATGACTACGCCGCGGTTGGCGTCATCATTGTCGTGGGCCTTGCGCTGGCCGGTGCGATGCTGGGTGCCAACCGCCTCATGCGTCCGCACGCGCCGTCTCGCGAGAAGCAGAAGACATATGAATCCGGCGTGGATCCGGTCGGCGAGGGCTGGTCGCAGTCGACCGTCCGTTACTACGTCTACGCCTTCCTCTACGTGATCTTCGCGGTCGATGCGGTGTTCCTGTTCCCATGGGCGCTGGTGCTGGAGAAGATCGGCTGGGCCGCAGCGGTCGAGATGGGCATCTTCATCGGCATCCTCGTCGTTGGTCTGGCCTATGCCTGGCGCAAGGGAGTGCTGTCGTGGACGTCGTAGGTGGGTCTGGCCCGGTCAACCTGCCTATGCCGGCCTTCGCGCCGCCGCAGCTCGGAATCGGTTCGCAGATCGCGCCCAAGCCCGCGCGCTATCTGCTCAATTGGGGGCGCAAGTACTCCTTGTGGGTGTTCAACTTCGGTCTCGCGTGCTGCGCGATCGAGTTCATCGCGACGTCGATGTCGCGCCACGACTTCATCCGGCTGGGCGTTATCCCATTCGCTCCGGGGCCTCGCCAAGCCGATCTGATGGTCGTCTCCGGCACCGTCACCGACAAGATGGCGCCCGCCATCAAGCGTCTCTACGACCAGATGCCAGAGCCCAAGTACGTCATCAGCTTCGGCTCGTGCGCTAACTCCGGCGGGCCGTACTGGGATTCGTACTGCGTCACCAAGGGTGTCGATCAGATCATCCCCGTCGACGTCTATATCCCGGGATGCCCGCCGCGCCCCGAAGCCCTGCTCAACGGCATCGTCACGCTGCAGGACAAGATCGCCGGCGAGAATCTCGCCGACCGCTACAAGCGCCCGGCCACCTCCTTGCTCTCGCCGCGAATCGAGGCGCCGTGAGTATCGAGCAGAACATGTTCGGCCCGCCGCATCGTGTCGTCGACGCGACCGGCTGGCACGACGCCGTCGCAGCGCTCAGGGCCGATGGCAACACGTACTTCGACTGGCTGTCGGCGGTCGATGAGCATCCCGAGGGATTCCGGCTCGTCCTGCATCTGGCCAGGCTGAGGCCCACGCTCGACCACTTCCTCCTAGTGACCTATCTCGACCGCGATGCGCCCACAATCGCGAGTATCGCCGACATCTACGCGGGCGCTTCATGGCATGAGCGTGAGACCCACGAGATGTTCGGCATCGCCTTCCCTTCGGACGGAGTGGGCAGCGAACTGGAACCCCTCCTACTGCCGGAAGGCTTCGAAGGCCACCCCCTCCGCAAGGAGTTCATCCTCGCCTCGCGGGTCGCCAAGCCGTGGCCGGGCGCCAAGGAGCCGGGCGAGAGCGACGCCGACTCCGCCCACTCGCCGGGCCGCCGCCGCATCAAGCCGCCCGGCGTCCCCGACGACTGGGTGCAGCCCAGGCCAGATTTGCGGGAACCTGCACCGTCTGGGACGCCCGAAACCGTGCAGGATCCCGCAAATCCGCCGCGAGGCTCCGATGATTGACGTTCTTCTGCGGTGCCTCCTTGTGCTGGGCGCATTTCTGACCCTGCCGTTAGCGGTCGGGCAGATGGAGCACAAGACCATGGCTCACATGCAGAGCAGGGTCGGACCCATGGCGGCCGGCGGCTTCCACGGCTGGGCGCAGCTCGTGGCCGACGGGATCAAGTTCGTCCAGAAAGAAAGCATCATGCCGGTCGCGGCCGATCGGCGCGTGTTCGAGCTGGCCCCCGTCGTGGCTCTCGTGCCGTATCTCATCGCGATGCTCGCGATCCCGCTCGGACCATTCTTCGGCCAGGGCAATCTGATCGGCCAGGATCTCGACCTCGGACTGTTCTTCGTCCTGGCCGTGATGGGCGTCGGCGTCCTGGGCACCTTGATGGGCGGTCTGGGCAGCGGCAACAAGTACTCCTACCTCGGCGGGATGCGCGTCGCGGCCCAGCTCATGAGCTACGAGCTGCCGATGGTGCTGGCGGCCGCGAGCGTCGCGATGATGGCGGGCACGCTCTCTCTGATCGGTATCGCGGATGCCTGGGAGCCGTGGTGGCTGCTGGTTCAGCTGCCGGGGCTCGTGGTCTTCTTCGTCGCAGGACTCGCCGAGCTGCAGCGCCCACCCTTCGATGCACCGCTGGCCGACGCCGAGCTCGTGATGGGCCCGCTGACGGAGTACGGCGGGATGCGTTTTGCGATGTTCCTGCTGGCCGAGTACGCCGGCATCGTCGTCCTGGCCGGACTGACGACCGTCCTGTTCCTCGGCGGCTGGGCCGGACCGTTCTCCGATCATCTCGGCTGGGCGTGGAGCCTGCTCAAGATCGCCGCCGTCTCGTTCCTCGTGATCTGGGCCCGCGTCGCATATCCCCGCCTCCGGGAGGACCAGCTCAACGCCCTGGCCTGGAAGGTTCTGGTCCCCTTGGCGCTGGCGCAGATCGCCCTGACAACGGTCCTGGTGGTCGCATGATGTGGGGCAAAGGCCTGCTGCAGGGGCTCGCGGTCACGTGGCGCAATTTGACGCATCGCAGCGTCACGGCGCACTATCCCGACGTCGAGCCCGACCTTCCGCCGCGCAGCCGTGGCGTCATCGCGCTGCAGGAGGAGAACTGCACGTCGTGCATGCTGTGCGCGCGCGAGTGCCCGTCGTGGTGCATCACGATCGACTCGCACAAGGAGATCATCCCCGCGACGACCGAGGGCGGACGCGATCGCAGCCAGAACGTCCTCGACCAGTTCGATATCGACTACTCGATCTGCATGTACTGCTCGATCTGCGTCGAGGTGTGCCCGTTCGATGCGCTGCACTGGTCGCCGGAGTTCGCGTACGCCGAGGGTGATCTCAAGGACCTCACGCACGACATGAATCGTTTGCGCACGTGGATGGACACCGTCCCGCCGCCGCAGGCGCTCGACCCCGGCGCCGACCAGGGCAAGGAGCTCCAGGCCTATGAGGCCGCGCGGGAGCGGGAGGAGCCGGAGTGAGTCTCACCGAGCTCGTCTTCATCGTTTTCGCGGTCATCGCTATCGGCTCGGCAGTCCTTTCGATGACGGCTCGCCAGCTCGTCCACTCGGCGCTGTGGCTCGTCGTGACGCTCGGCGCCGTCGCGGGCTGCTTCGTACTGATGACCGCCGAGTTCGTCGCGTGGGTGCAGGTGCTGGTCTACGTCGGCGCCGTCGTGGTGCTCGTGATCTTCGCGCTGATGCTGACCCGCCAGAGCGCCGCGACGACAGCAGAGGTGACCGGCAACCGCTGGGTCGCGGCAGGACTCGGCGTGGTCGCGGCTGGTGGCCTCGGTGCCACGATGGTCGCGGGCTTCCGCGGCGAACGCATCGAAGGACGTCAGATCGGCACGGCCGGCTCGATCGGCGACGCCCTCTTCAACGAGTGGGTCCTGCCGTTCGAGATCCTCAGCGGCGTCCTGCTCGCTGCGCTGATCGGCGCGATCGTCATCTCCCGGTCAGGATCCGATCGCTGATGCCTCTGCTCTATCCGTTGTTGCTGTCGTCCGCCCTGTTCGGGATCGGGCTATATGGCGTCCTGGCCCGCCGCAACGCCGTGCTGATGCTGCTGGGCGTTGAGCTGATGCTCAATGCGGTCAATCTCAACCTGGTGGCCTTCGATGCGTGGTTCGCCGACGCGCTGCACACGGGCCAGGTGCTGACGCTGTTCACGATCGCCCTGGCGGCCGCCGAGATCGGCCTGGGGCTGGCGATCATCCTGGCGCTGTTTCGGGCGTTCCGCACGGTCGACGTCGACGAGGTGGGCGCATGACTCGCATCGCCAGGAGCCACTGGATCTACGTCGCGCTGACCGCCGCGCTGGCCCTCGCCGCCGCAATCTGGGCGATACCCAAGCTCACGGAGAGGAACTGGTTCGGTTACTTCGGCGAGAGCGGCACGGGCGGTGCGCCGCTGCCCTCGCTGTCGCCTGATCTGTTCCTGTTTCCGGAATCGGCGCAGATCGTCCTGCTCGCGGTGGGCATAGGTCTGCTCGTGCAGATCTACTCGACGGCCTATCTCGGCCGCCATCCGCGGTACCGGTCGTATGCGCTGATCATCATCTTGTTCCTGGTCGCGATGATGGCGGTCGTCGGCACGACGAATCTGTGGGTCCTGCTCGTCGGCTGGGAGGCCATGGGCCTGTGCTCGTATTTCCTGATCGGTCATGAGTGGCAGACCGCCGAGGCGCGCGCGGGGGCGGCGAAGGCCTTCTTGATGACCCGCGTCGCCGATCTCGGGCTCGTGCTCGCGATCCTAGTGATCGGCGAGACCTACGGGACATATGACATCTTCGGCGCGCAGATCGCGGCGTCCGACGGGCACCGGAACTCGACCGCGATAGGGCTGTTGATCCTGATCGCGGTCGTGGGCAAGTCGGCGCAGTTTCCGCTCCACTCGTGGCTGCCCGATGCGATGCCCGGCCCGACCCCCATCACGGCGCTCATCCACGCCGCGACGATGGTCGCGGCGGGCGTATATCTCGCTGCACGGCTGTTCTTCCTCTATGCCGACTCGGAGATCGTCCTGACCGCGATGGCGGTCATCGCGGGCATCACGATGCTGATGGGAGCGGTGTTTGCGCTGGTGCAGACCGATCTCAAGCGAGCGCTCGCGTGGTCGACGGTCAGCCAGCTCGCGTTCATGTTCGCCGCGATCGCGGCCAGCGATCCCGAGGCGGGCACGGACCACCTGATCTCGCACGGTGTCTTCAAGGCGCTGCTCTTCCTGGGCTGCGGATGCCTGATGCACGCTGTCGGGTCGAGCGCGCTTTCGGCAATGGGCGGCCTGCGCGGTGCGATGCCGGTGACGTTCTGGACCATGACGGCCGGGTTCGCAGCTCTCGCGGGTGTCGTGCCGACCGTCGGCTTCTTCACGAAAGACTCGGTGCTTCACGCGATCGAGCACGCGGCTGACGGAGACGGCGGCCTTGCGGTGGGCACGTCGTATGCGCTGCTGGTCGTCGCGTTGCTGACCTCGGTGCTGACGGCCGCCTATGCGACGCGGTTGTGGCTGAAGGCCTTCTTCGGCCCTGCGCCTGTGGACCGGACCGCTCACGAGGCGCCTCGCACCATGACGGGGCCGCTCATCGTGCTCGCGGTCGCGGTCTTCGCAGTGTCGATCGGTCAGCCATTCCACCTCGGCGTCGGTGCGCTCAGCACGCTGCTCGCGGCCGTGGGGATCGGCGTCGTCGTGCTGCTGTGGCGTAGGGGATCGACGCTCGACTGGGCTCCCGCGCCCCTTGCCGCTGAGCTGGGGCTGGATCGGCCATTCTCGCGGTGGATCCCGGTCGTCGTCCGTCCCACTGCTCGTGTGGTCGTAGACCTCGACCAAGATGCCGTCGACGTCTACCCGCGCTCATCCGCTTGGGCCGCGCACCTCGGTTCGCGCGCTCTGGGTCTCGTGCAGTCGCGCAACGTCCAGCAGTACGCGACGGTCCTGGCCGCTGGCGTCGTCGTGCTGGTCCTGATCGGGGTGGTCGCACGATGATCGCCGCAGCCCTCGTCGTCCCCTTCGCGCTCGGCCTGCTGCTGATGGCCGGCCGTCGCTTCTTCTCGGGCCGGATCGCAGCCGGTCTGGGGGCCGTCGCGATGACCGCGTCGTTGGCGCTGATCGCGGTCGTCCGC
>JBBSSC010000033.1:0-11716 GCA_038242465.1 Propionibacteriales bacterium
GACGTCGCCGGCTCTCCAGGTCCTCGGGATGAAGGTCTATCGTCCGGAGCAGCGTCAAGTCGCCACCTTCGGCACCATGGCATTGCGGAACATCATCGGCGGTTTCGTCGAAGGAGTTCTGTCGTGCATCACGCTACTCGTCTCGTTCATCTTCTTCCTGTCTCGTCCTGACCGCAAGACGCTGCACGACCTCATTGCCAGCACTGTCGTGCTGCACGACCCCAACAAGGTGCTCGGGTAGTCAGAGCCCCGCAGGGGCCACCAACGCGATCGTCTCGGCGCAGCCGGCATCGATCTTGAGCGTTGCGAGCTGGTCCCCGCGGGTCTGGCCGCGATTGACGATGACAACGGGGAGGCCATGCCGGTATGCAGCCTTGACAAACCGCAGGCCCGACATGACTTGGAGTGATGAACCGAGCACGACCAGGGCCTCGGCATCCGCGACCAACGCGTAGCATCGCTCGACCCGTTCCTTGGGCACGTTCTCGCCGAAGAACACGACATCCGGCTTGAGGTCGCCGCCGCATGCGCGGCATGGCGCGATGTGGAAGTCGGCCGTCTCTGCGAGGACGACATCTCCGTCGGGAGCCAGCTCTGCGAGTCGCGTCTCGTAGCCGGGATTGAGCTCGGCGAGGCGGCCCTGCCGTTCTTGGCGGGGGCTCACTTGATGACACGACAGGCAGATGACCCGGTCGATGCGTCCGTGCAGATCGATGGCGCCGCGATGTCCGGCTCGTTCGTGCAGGGCATCGACGTTCTGGGTGATAAGCCCGCTCAGCCGATCAGCGGTTTGCATCGCGGCGAGCATATGGTGCGTCGTGTTCGGAGCCGCCTGGCGCATCCTGCTCCAGCCAACATGGGCCCTGGCCCAGTAGCGCTGCCGGGCCTCGGGCGTGCGCATGAAATCCTGATATGTCATGGGCATGCGGACGCGCGCGCCTGGGCCGCGGTAGTCGGGGATGCCCGAATCGGTCGAGACTCCCGCTCCTGTCAGCACGAGCCAGCGGCGGTCGCCGAGGACCTGCTTGAGCTCATCCGCAGGGGCCGACATCTTAGGCGTCGGCGAGCTCGAGCAGCTTGCGCACGGTGTTGAGATTGCGGGCAGTGCCTGGGACGCCGAGTGCTCGGCCGATCGAGTCGGCCTTCATCTCGGGGCGGCCGGCGCCATTCGCGTACCGGATGTGCAGCTCGGCGCCGATGACCTTCCAGCGGTCGTCGTGGATCTGGAACGTCTCGGCTCTCGCGATTGCAGCGGCGGTGGGCTTCTCGGTGAGGAACGAGACATACGAATACTTCGGCTCGATGATCTCGAAGGGGTGCGCGTCCAGGGACTCTCGCACTTGCGCGGGGGTGCGAGAGATGACATCGCGGAAAAAGCCGAATCGCTGCTCGACCGCCCGCTCGAGCGCCCGGTCGAAATCGGTAGCCTTGCCGGGGACATCCGCGATGAGATTTCCGGACGCGATATACGTCGAGGCATCCGAAGCCCCAAGTTCAGCGGCGATCTCACGCAGCTCGGCCATGGGCAGCTTCGCGCCGCCGACGTTGACGGCACGCAAGAAGACGATGCGGATGCTCACCCACCCAGTATCCCCACATCCGGTTTCTTGCGCCGGGTACCCGACATCTTGAAGGGGGCGCCCCGTCGGCAGAGGGCAAGCCGGGGCAGCCCCCGGCGCCGCTCTACAGCCTCGCGGCTAGTTCTGTTGCTTGTTTGATAGCTCGTTTGGCGTCGAGCTCGGCGGCTACGTCGGCTCCGCCGATGGTGTGGACCGGCTTGCCCAGTGCCTCCAGCGGAGCTATCAGGTCGCGGACCGACTCCTGGCCTGTGCACAGGACGATCGTGTCGACGGCCAGCACTTTGGTCTCGCTCGTCTCTTTCCCGGTCGCAACTGTGATGTGCAGACCTTGTTCGTCGATCTTGTTGTATGCGACGCCCTTGATCATCTGGACGCCTGAGTCCTTGAGGGTCTGGCGGTGCACCCAGCCGGATGTCTTGCCGAGACCCTTGCCCAGCTCGGTGCTCTTGCGCTGCAGCAGGAAGACCTCACGCGTCGGCGGGGCCTTGACCTTGGTGGCGAGTCCGCCGCGCTCGAGCTCCGGATCTGTGACGCCCCATCGCGTCATCCAGTGCTCGATCGATTCGCCGGGCTCATGTAGCAGGAATTCTGAGACATCGAAGCCGATGCCGCCAGCGCCCAGCACGGCAACCGTGCGGCCAACGGGGACGCGCCCGCGGATGACATCTTGATACGTCACGACCGACGGATGGTCGACGCCCGGGATCGACGGCACACGAGGATCGACACCGGTCGCGATGACGACCTCGTCGAAGCCGGCCAGGTCGTCGACGCCCGCGCGCCGGCCCAGGTGCAGCTTGACGCCGCCCATCTCCATGCGCCGCGAGTAGTACCGGATGGTCTCGGTGAACTCCTCCTTGCCAGGAATCTGCATCGCGAGCCGGAACTGACCGCCCACCTCGGACAGCGCCTCGAATAGCTCGACCGAGTGGCCGCGCCCCGACAGCTCGGTCGCGGCGGCTAAGCCCGCAGGCCCCGCGCCGACGACCGCGATCTTCTTGACGACGCGCGTGGGAGACAGGATGAGCGACAGCTCATGGCCCGCGCGCGGGTTGAGCATGCAAGTCGCCCGCTTGTTCTGGAATGTGTGGTCGAGGCAGGCCTGGTTACAGGCGATGCAGGTGTTGATCTCGTCGGCACGGTCCTCGGCGGCCTTGTTCACAAAGTGCGGATCGGACAGCAGCGGCCGAGCCATCGAGACCAGGTCGGCCTGCCCCGACGCGATGATCTCCTCGGCGATCTCGGGAGTATTGATGCGGTTTGACGCCACAACGGGTATCGACACCTCGGGCCGCAGTTTGCCCGTGACCCACGAGAACGCGCCACGCGGGACGGATGTCACGATCGTCGGGATGCGCGCCTCATGCCAGCCGATGCCGGTGTTGATGATCGAGACACCGGCCGCCTCCAGGCGCCTGGCGAGCTCGACCGTCTCGTCCCAGCTCTGCGCATTGTCGACGAGGTCGAGCAGCGACATCCGGTACATCACGATGAAGTCGCTGCCCACGGCTTCACGGACGCGTTCGACGATCTCGACGGGGAAGCGCATCCGGTTCTCGGCGCTGCCGCCCCAGCGGTCGGTGCGGTTGTTGGTGCGCGCGGTCAGCATCTGGTTGATCAGATAGCCCTCCGAACCCATGATCTCGACTCCGTCGTAACCGGCCCGGCGAGCAAGTACAGCCGAAGCCGCGAAGTCGTCGACGGTGCGCCCGACTTCCTTGGTCGACATCGCCTTGGGCTTGCCGAACGGCGTGATGGGCGACTGGATGGCGGAGGCCGCGCGCTTGAACGGGTGATAGCCGTAGCGGCCCGCGTGCAGCAGCTGCATGACGATCTTGCCGTCGTGCTCGTGCACCGCATCCGTCACGATGCGGTGCTTGTCGGCGAACCGCGCCGAGGTCATCTGCGAGCCGAACGGCAGCAGCCAGCCGTGCCAGTTGGGGGCGTAGCCACCCGTGACCGACAGTGCGACGCCACCCTTGGCGCGTTCACCGAAGTAGGCCGCGAGCTCGGGTAGATGCTTGGCCCGATCTTCGAGGCCCGTGTGCATCGAGCCCATGATGACGCGATTGCGCAGCGTCGTGTGGCCCAGATCGAGAGGTTCGAGTAGGTGGGGATATGGGTTCACGGGTGTCACTCTCCGGTCAGCGAAGCGACGGCTTCGGCCTGGATCTGGGGGAACTGGGTGCCCATCGCGGCGGCGAGGGCATTGGCTGCCGACAACGGACGAACCATCACCGTGAGCTCGGTGATCTTGCCGGCCGCATCGGTGCGGATGAGGTCGATGCCATGGAGGCTCACGCCATCGACGGATGTCTCGAAGATGAGGGCCGAGCCATGACCGTCCTCATCCGTGAGCTCGCGGACGTACCGGAAGTCCTCGAACACGCGGCCGACTCCACGCAGGAGCGCCGCGACGATCGGCTTGCCCTCATACGGCTTGAACGCAACGGGGCTGCGGAACACGACGTCATCGGCCAGCAGCTCACCCAACGTGGCGAAGTCACCGGCCTCGACAGCAGTGCGGAACTCTTTCATGCGGACTCCTGTGATGGGATGGGCTGGTGATCTCGAAGACTGCGGCCAAGTTCCTCGTCCTGGCGGGCATGTTCAACATCGTGATCTGGCCGCGATTCGCGAAGGCGATCGTCGATGACGACCGCGCCTGGGCCGGCAAACACTGGGACAGCACGCCGCAGGCGTTCTTCTGGGTGCACGCGGTGCTGATATCGGTCGCGATCGTGATCGGCGTGGGTGTGCTGATCGTGGGCGCGCGCGCTCATCGCTCGGCTCCGTCTGACGCCGTCAGCCGCTGAAGGATCTCCTCGCACCACGCAATGCCGGTCTGCTCGGCCAGGATGCCGCCGCGCAGCACGAGCCATCCGCCGAGCTCGTCGGAAGCTAGCTCGTCGGGCCGCGGATAGAACCGCGCAGCGCTGTCCTCGTAGTACGTGAGCTGCGTCTGGTGGGCGCGCCTGCGCACCCGGACGTCGTCGACGATCGCGTCGGCATCGCCGAATGGCAGGGCCCGGAGCTTGACCGCGAACTCGCTGCGCAGTGGCTCGACGGGCGTCGACTTCGACGTCCACGCGGCGAGCTCATCGCGACCTGCGCAGGTGATGACGTAGACCTTTTTGTCGGGGCGCCCTTCTTGCGCGACGAGCTGGGACGAAACCCAGGAATCGCCCTCCATTCGCCCCAGCACCTTATAGATCTGCTGGTGGCTGGCCTTCCAGAAGTGACCGATCGAGGCGTCGAAACGGCGTGCGAGGTCATAGCCCGAGGCGGACTTTTCCGCGAGGGAGACCAGGATCGCGTGCTCGAGTGACATGCCAGCACGGTAGTACGCATCTCGATGCTGTGCAACCAGTTGCATATGCCTACGCGGTTGAGGCCCGCTTCCGCGACGGCCGGTAGTTCACGAGACGATGGGGGGCATGACGTCCCGTATTCGCATCTCTGCCCTGCTCCTCGCCGCATCGCTCGCACTCGTCGGGTGCGGCGGCTCCGACAAGAGCGAGGGATCCGACACGATTGGCGACCAGTCGGCTGACAAGATCCTCGCGGCCTCCAAGAAGCAGCTCGCCAAGGAGGAATTCATCTCGGTCAAGGGCAAGGGCGCCGACCAGGAGGCGGGCACCGAGCTCGAGGTCGACCTGGGCTTCGCGGGTGAGACCGCTTCGGGCACGATCGGGATTAACGGACTGACAATCGAGCTGCTCAAAGCCGATGGCAAGTCGTACTTCAAAGCGAGCGATGACTTCTACCGTTCGACGGCGGGTGAGTCCGCCGAGCAGATCATCACGCTGATCGACGGCCGATGGGTTATCGCCGACCCGGATGACGAGAACTTCGGTGAGATCGCCTCATTCGTTTCGAAAGACGACTTCTTCGATCAGCTCCTCGACTCCGACAGCAAGATCACCAAAGTGGGCGATAAGTTGGTCAACGGGGTCGACTGCGTCGGTCTGAAGGGCAAGAAGAGCACCTTCTACTTCGACAAGAGCAATGGCCTGCCGGTCAGCCTTATCACGGCCTCCACCGGCTCGGGCTCGCTCGACTTCACGTACGACGAGATCGACGAAGCCGTCGCGCCGACCGCTGACGAGTCCGTCGACCTGGCCGAGATCACCAGCTAGCACTGCACGGTCGGCGGTTTGGCACCGTGCGGCCTTCGTCACGATGACTGGGACGGGGACAATGTTCGTTGTGCGGACGCATAAGATTCGGACATGAAGATCTTCCCCCATTCCGGCCTGACGGCGATCGCCGCGCTGGCGCTGACCCTGACCGCTGCTTGCGGCACCTCCGATTCCGATGGCTCGAAGAGTGACGCGGCCACAGAGGTGTCCTCACTCGCCGACTGAAAGGTCGCCTATCTGGCCCTGAGGACGGCCGGCACGCTGACGGTCGCGACCGACGATCCTGCCTACGATCCGTGGTTCAGCGACAACGACCCGAGCAATGGCAAGGGATTCGAGAGCGCCGTGGTCTATGCGGTCGCCGAGAAGCTTGGCTTCGCCAAGGGTGATGTCACCTGGGTCAAGGCGGGCTTCAACCAGGTCGTCCAGCCGGGCAAGAAGAACTTCGACTTCGACGCCAACCAGTTTTCGATCTCCTCGCAGCGCGCGAAGGCCGTCGACTTCTCAAGTCCGTATTACTCCGCAGCTCAGGCCATCATCACGCTGGAAGGCTCGAAGTTCGACGGTGCGACGAGTCTGGCCGATCTGGAGGGGGCCAAGCTCGGCGCCCAGATCGCGACAACTTCGCTCGACGCGATCACGAACCAGATCAAGCCCTCCACCAAGCCGCTCGTCTACGACGACACGTCCAAGGCCGCACAGGCGCTGCAGAACAAGCAGGTAGACGCGATCGTGGCGGATCTTCCAACCGCCTATTACCTGACCTCGGCCGAACTCGACGGCGCGACGATCGCGGGCCAGTTCCAGCCGACGTCCGGCGAGCAGGAGCAGTTCGGCCTGCTGCTGGCCAAGGGCAGCAAGCTGACGCCGTGCGTCAGCGCAGCGGTCGACGCGCTCGACGAGGACGGCACGCTCCTCGAGCTGCAGAAGACGTGGCTCAATCAGGCGACTGACGTTCCCGAGCTGAAGTGACCACGAGCGACCGCCAGCTCGAACGCCTTCGCTACCGCCGCCGTCGCACGCTCCGGCGGGCGGCGGGGGCGGCCGTGTCGACGATCGTGGTGCTCGGCGCCCTGGCGGTGGCGGTCCTGCAGTCGCCGGGGTGGGACCGCGTGCATGCGACCTTCTTCGACTGGGGTGACGCCAAGGGCGCCTTCCCCGATGTCGCACAGTCGTTCTGGCTCAACATCCGGCTGTTCCTCGTCGTCGAGGTGCTGGTCCTGATCGTGGGCGTTGCCGTCGCGGTCATCCGGGTCATCCCGTCCCCAGCCCTCGCTCCGATTAAGTTCCTCGCAGTGATCTACGCGGATGTCTTCCGCGGCACCCCGACGCTGCTCATCGTCCTGTTGGTGGGCTTCGGCATCCCCGCGCTCGAGCTGACGGGGATGCCCACGAGCCTGTTCTGGCTGGGTGTCATCGCGCTGACGTTGAGCTATGGCGCGTATGTCTCCGAGGTCATCCGGGCGGGCATCTTGTCGATTCACCCGACGCAATGGGCCAGCGGCCGTGCGCTCGGGCTCTCGTACGGGCAGACCATGCGCCATATCGTGCTGCCTCAGGCGCTGCGGCGGGTGGCGCCGCCGCTGCTCAACGACTTCGTGTCGCTGCAGAAAGACACCGCGCTGCTGTCGACGATCGGACTGGTCGAGGCGCTGCGCTCGGCGCAGGTCATCTCGGGCCGCGACTTCGTGTTCACGCCGTACGTCGTGGCGGCATGCTTCTTCATCGTCGCGACGATCCCGCTGGCCCGCTTCACCGACTACCTGACGGTGCGATCGCTGCGCCGCGAGAACGGACTGTGACATGACAGGAGCCGCGACGATGCTCAGAGCCGACGCTGTCCGCAAGTCATTCGGCGACCACGAGGTGCTCAAGGGCATCTCGTTAGAGGTCTCCGAGGGCGAGGTCGTGTGCCTCATCGGAGCCTCGGGCTCGGGCAAGTCGACGTTCCTGCGCTGCCTCAACCTGCTTGAACAGGTCGATGACGGAGACATCTGGCTCGACGATCGCGAGATCACCGATCCGCGGATCAACGTCGATTCGGTGCGTCGCGAGATCGGTATCGTCTTCCAGGCGTACAACCTGTTCCCGCACCTGACGGTCGAGCAGAACATCGTGCTGGGTCAGGTCAAGGCATGTGGACTCTCGCGCGAGGAAGCCCGTGCCACGGCGCGCGAGCTGCTGGCGCGCGTGGGTCTGTCCGAGAAGGGCTCGGCCTATCCCGACTCGCTGTCGGGCGGACAGCAGCAGCGCGTTGCACTGGTGCGCGCCATTGCGATGCGGCCCCGCATCCTCCTGCTCGACGAGATCACCTCGGCACTCGACCCCATGCTGGTGGGTGAGGTGCTCGACGTCATCCGAGACCTGCGCCGCGACGGCATGACGATCGTGATGGCGACGCACGAGATCGCCTTCGCCCGTGAGGTCGCCGATCGCGCGGCCTTCCTGCGCGATGGTGTCGTAGAGGAGATCGGCACGGCGGCGCAGGTGCTCAACGCTCCGCGTGAGGCCTCGACGCAGGAGTTCCTGGCCCGCTTCCTCTAGCGGACTGGCTCGCAGGGGAGCTGTCTCGCCCGCCGCAGGCTGCCAGGCGTGTGGCCGTGCTCCTGCGTGAATGCGACGACGAACGAGGATGCGCTGGCGTAGCCGACCTTCCGCGCGACGACCTCGACGGGATGCAGTTGTAGCAGGACGCGTGCCGCGCGGAGCCGCATCTGGGTGCGCCACCGGGAGAACGACGTGCCGAACTCGTCGACGAAATCGCGTTGGACCGTCTTGACGCTGGTGTGGTGCAGCGCGGCCCACTGCTCGATCGATCGCGGCGACGCGGGGTAGTGGGACAGCTCGCGGGCGATGCGCAGCGCAATCCCGCGCCCCGTCGAGTGATGCGCCACGAATGCTTCTGTGGAGGCGTCGATGCCCGCGAGAATGCGGGGCCGGGCGGACATCCCGATGGACTGCGGCTGCCCGGGCCGGGCGATTTCGCGCAGCATCCGGCCGGCCTCGGCGTCGATCGAGACCATCGCAGCATGTACCTGGGCGAGCTGGGGCGGCACCTCCCGTAAGCACACCCGATACACCGTCTGGCCGGCCGCGGCGTGTACCTCGTGGCTCACGGTGCGCTGGGCCCAGAAGGCCTCACCGGCGCCGACGAACTCGACCCGGTCGCCGTACGACACGATCATGACGGCATCGGGTGAGTAGTAGAGCTGGTGCAGGAAGTCCTGGCGGGTGCCGCCGAAATCGAGCGCACTCGCTGCCCGGTACGTCAACACGAGGATGCCGTCGGGCTCGCCGAGTCCGTAGCCCGCTTCCTCGATCGAGGCGGGATCGGCGAGCAGACCTCCCACCGGCATTGGCTGACCTCTCATCGACATCTCGGACTGGCAAGGTAAGGCTAGCCTGACCTGTGTCACATTGTCGTCCACCCCCTGGCCCCTGCACGACGAAGGAACATCTATGTCACGCCCCAGTCGCCGCCTGCTCGGCATCTTCGCTCTCTCCCTCGCTCTGGTGTCCGCCTGTGGATCGTCCTCTGACGATGACGCCGCTGCATCCGACGAGACCCGCACATTCACGGCCGATAACGGCACGGTGACGATCCCCGCCGATCCGCAGCGTGTCGTCGCGACCGGCTACGCCGTGCCGACGCTGATCGAGGGCGGCGCCAAGCTGGTCGGCATCTCGGCCTGGAGCCGCGGGCTGAAGCTCATGAGCGACGAGGACGTCGCGACATATGAGGGACTGGAGAAGGTCGCGGGCGAGACGGCAGATTCCACCGACTACGAGGCCATCGCGGATCTAAAGCCCGATCTGATCGTGCTCGGCGTGCCGCAGCCCGCGTTGGTCGACATCGACATGGAGCGGCTCGAGCAGATCGCCCCCGTCGCCGCGATCGGCCCCAAGCTACCCTCGGCCTGGCGCGAGCTGTCGAAGACGCAGTCTGATGCGGCGAACCGGCTCTCGGAGTACGACGCCAACCAGGCTGCGTACGAGAAGAAGGCAGCGGACCTGACGGTAAAGTATGCCGACGCCTTGGAAGGCCTGAAGTTCGGTCATCTCGGCGCATACGGAGAGGTCGCTGCGGGCACGTTCATGCGTGAGTTCGAGGACTCGTGGGGCACCAACATAGCGAGTGACATCGGCGTCGAGTACTACGGCGAGGTCAAGAAGAAGGCCGGCGGTGCCGGGGATGTGAGCGAGTTCCCGTCCATCGAAGAGCTTTCGACGAGCTTTGCGGATGCCGATGTCATCACCTACAGCCTCAGCTCCGACGGCTCGACGAGTGAGGCCGTCCAGTACGTCCTGGACTCGCCGCTGTGGAAGAATCTGCCGGCGGTCAAGGCCGGAAAGGTCTTCGCCCTCCCGTTCACGGAGGCGGCCACGTACCGCCAGGCCGTCACGGCGCTGGACGGCATGGACGAGGCGCTCGCCTCGTTGCTCGCGAAGTGATCGAACGTCTCGACCCGGGACCCCGTGTCGCTCGGCATCAGGCCGAGGGACGCGGGGTGACCCGTGTCGGCTATCCCATCGGCATCCGGACGACGCACGTTCGCGCGCTCACCGAGATCACTCCGCATATGCTGCGGCTGACCGTGGGCGGCCCTGAGCTGGCCGGATTCCACACCTACCAGGCAGACGATCACGTCCGGGTCCTGCTGCCGGAGGACGGCGTCATCCGCATGCCGACGCGCAATGCCGAGTCCGAGCTGGACTGGCCGCGTCCCGCGCCGCTCTCGCGCAAATACACCGTCCGCGCGTACCGCCCCGAGACGCAGGAGCTCGATCTCGACATCGTGTTGCACGAGGGCGGGCACGTCTCGACGTGGGTGCGGAAACTGTCGAGCGGTGATGATGTCGTGCTCGCCGGGCCGCCTGGTGCCAAGGCATTTGCGCATACCTACTCGCACTACGTCCTCGCGGTCGACCCCACGGGATTGCCTGCCGCGGCGCGTTGGCTCGACGAGGCGCCGGCCGGCGTCACCGCCGATATCGTCATCGACGCGGATCATGCCGCCGAGCACGACTATCCGCTCACGGAGCGCGCTGGGGTCACGGTGACCCGGCTGCTGCGAACGCCGGGGCGCTCGGTGTTGGCGGAGACCGTCCGCAACCTGGCTCTGCTCGAAGACACCTTCTGCTTCGTGGCAGGTGAGGCCGATGACATCCGACCGCTGCGGGCCTGGGCGCGCGACCGGCACGACTCGTTGTTCACCGGCTACTGGCGGCGGGGCGTGGCCGATCTCGATGACTGACGCGATGGGACGAGGCGTGGGTCTGGCAGTCGCTGGCATCGCTCTGGTGTCCGTGGCGATCGCAAGCCTGGCGATCGGGGCCCAGACCATCGCACCTGCCGAGGTGTGGCGTGCGCTGACTACCCCGTCGGGCTCCGATGCCCACCTCATCGTGCGCGAGGTGCGAATCCCGCGGACCGTGGTCGGTATCTGCGTCGGTGCGGCGCTGGCGATCTCGGGAGCCCTCGTGCAGACGCTGACGCGCAATCCGCTGGCCGAGCCGGGCATCCTCGGTGTCTCGGCCGGCGCCGCATTCGTCATCACAGTGGGTGCATCGCTGGGACTTGCGGGCGCGCAGGCACTCCAGATGCTGCTCGCGATGCTGGGCGCGTCGATCGCCACGGTTGTGGTCTACGCGGTTGGACGCAGCTCCCCGCTGCGTCTCGTGTTGGCGGGCGTCGCGCTGAGCGCTGTCCTCTCGGGTGCGACGCTCGGTCTGCGTCTGATCAACCCGGATGTCTTCGACCGCTACCGGTTCTGGGCTGTGGGCTCGCTCGCGGGACGTGAGCAGCTGCCTTTCGCGCTGCCGGTCGCGACGATCGTCATCGCGCTGGTCGCGACAGCTCTGGTCTCGCGGCCGCTCGAGGCGCTGGCGCTGGGTGAGCAGGTGGCGGGCACGCTCGGCGTCCATATCGTGCGCACCCGCGTGATCGTCCTGCTGCTCGTCACGGTGCTGGCGGGCGTCGCCACCGCGATGGCC
>JBBSSC010000034.1:0-11622 GCA_038242465.1 Propionibacteriales bacterium
AGAACGTCGCATTATGACGGCTCTTGCCCTGGTGCAGGATGTGCTGAAGATCGGTCGAGGCGCCCGCGATCCGCTCGATGCGGGTGGGCGCGCCGCGGAATGACGAGTACGGCGTCTGGATGATCGCGACCTGCTGGTTCTCGGTCTGCTCGAGGTAGAACACGAGCCGGATGCAGTAGTCACGCAGCAGCTGTGAGTCGGCGTCGAGAGTCAGGACATAGCCCGAGTCGGGGATGACGATATCGCCTGCTGCAGCCTTCTGGACCTCGTCGAGCATGATGCCGGCAGCCGTCTGGTTCGGCCGCCAGATATGGCCCATCAGGCCGAGATAGGCGTTGACGTTCATGGCCTTGTTCGCCTCGTGCGACAGCGATCCGTAGGCCTTGCGCTCGAAGTTCGTGAGGTCAGCCCGAAAGATCCAGGCGAGCCGTCGGTGCAGCTCGATGATGCGGTCCGCTCCAGGCTGTCCGCCCTGGTCGAGCGATGCCCGCAGTGCGAGGGCCGTCAGGTTGAGCTCGTGGGCCAAGCCCATCAGCACCTGGTCGACGAAGAACTCGCTGACGTGGTCGACGACCTCTTCGGCCGCGGCCATCCGCTCGAGCCACAAGGAGGCGGCTCCGTACTCGTCCAGCAGGAACTCGACCTCTTTGTCATCGACCACGCCGCCCTCGAGGCGAAGCTCTGCATCCCTCAGCGCGGCCTCAGCACGCTTTCTCGGCTTGCGCAGCGCCTTCATAACATCAGGGGCAAGCTGGCGGGTGACCTCGAGCTTGGCACGGACATCGGGATCGGTCGGACTCGGCGGATCGTCAATCAGCAAGACCAGGTGCAGATCGGGATACTCCTGCAGCGCGGCGCTCCACAGTGTGAGACGAACCACATCGGGCTCTTCGGCATATGACGGGATGAGGACCGTCAACCGCTCGCTGGTGGTGTCGGCGAAGTGCCGGTCGATCACGCCTCGCGGCGCGCGTACGTGATCGCGGAACCGGATCAGCGCGCCCTGCCGGGCCACGAGGTACATCAGTGCCGAGAACGTCAGGAAGCTGACCACGACGAGGTACGAGAGCGCCTCCATCGTGAAGCGGAAACTACCGCCATAGTCGATGAATTGGCGCAAGATGGTGGAGGTGACGTAGCCCATCCACGACAGGATCGTCACGACAATGCCGACGCGTCCCCACGTGATTTTGGCACCACTGGGAATGGGATGCACGATCGACAGCGGCTCCGAACGACGTTCGGCCCCCCACTGCCTGCGTGTCTTCGGCTCAGCCGAATTCTTGTTCGACTTGAGTCGCAAGAACGTATCTCCTAGTTATCGTCGTCGTGACAGACTAACGACATCTGTGAAACCTGTGGGGCCATCTCGGCACATGCAGCATCTATGAGGAGTGTGCCCGGTGGGCCGATTCGACGGACGACGTCTGTCCTTTGTTCGTGTAACGATCTTGGTGGCCATCGTGACAGCGCTTGTCTACGGCGGTACATCGGGTTGGCGACACGTGCAGGATACGCGCGTCGCATCCAACGGTGAAGCTTGGTACGCGGGCTACGTCGACGCGACCGTGACTCCGCTCTACAAGTTCGAGCAGCCGACCAACGCCGCCACCCGCGACGTCATCTTGTCGTTCATCGTGGCCGACAAGACCGATGCCTGCGACCCGTCGTGGGGCTCTGCCTACTCCCTGGACGCCGCGGGCCAGGACCTCGACCTCGACCGTCGCATCGCTCGCCTCCGTCAGCGTGAGGGCAGCGTCGTCGTCTCATTCGGCGGTGCCATTAACTCCGAGCTCTCCACGGTCTGCAAGGATGCCGACAGCCTCGTCTCGGCATATCGCGAGGTCGTCGACCGCTATGACCTCCGCACGATCGACCTCGACATCGAGGGCTCTGCGCTGAGCGATGTCGCGGCCACGACCCGACGAGCCGTCGCTATGAAGACGTTGCAGGATGAGCGCAAGAAGGCCGGCAAGGACCTGCGCGTCTGGCTCACGCTCCCCTCCTCTCCCGCGGGCCTCACGACCGAGGGCAAGCAGACCGTCAGCACGATGCTCGCCGAGAAGGTCGAGCTTTCCGGGGTCAACCTGATGACGATGGACTTCGGCGGCAGCCGAGAGGAGGGGCAATCGATGCTTGACGCCTCGACGTCCGCCTTGAACGCCACCCACAAGCAGCTCGGCCAGATCTATGCGCGCGCTGGCAAGGACGTCGGCCCCTCCACACTGTGGCGGCGCATGGGTGCGACCCCGATGATCGGCCAGAACGATGTCGCCGGCGAGATCTTTACAGTGGCCGAGGCTCGCGAGCTCAGCGCCTTTGCCCGCGAGAAGGGGCTCGGCCGGATGTCGATGTGGTCGGTCAACCGCGACCGCACGTGCGGTGAGAATTATCCCGACGTCGCGATCGTGTCCAACTCGTGCAGCGGTGTCGAACAGGGCGCCGAGTCCTTCGCGAAGCTGTTGCGCGGAACCATGGCGGGCCGACCCGACAAGACCGAGGTAGCCCCCGTCGTCCCCGGCGCCGACGGCCGCCCCGAAAGCCGTGAGGATGCCGATGCAGCCCTCACCGACGATCCTGCCTCCAGCCCGTACCCCATCTGGCAAGAGGAAGGCACATACGTCGAGGGCACCCGCGTCGTGTGGCACCGCAATGCGTACGTCGCGAAGTGGTGGACGCAGGGTGATGTCCCTGACGACCCGGTCGTCGACGAGACCAGCTCCCCCTGGACCCTGATCGGTCCTGTCCTGCCTGGCGAGAAGCCCGTCGTGCTGCCGACACTGCCCGCGGGGACGTATCCCGAGTGGAAGCAGGACGCCACGTACCGCAAGGGCGAGCGAGTCATCCTGAACGGGACACCGTTCACGGCCAAGTGGTACACGACCGGCACTCGTCCTGATGAGCGGGCGACCCAGGACGATCCATCGCCCTGGCGGCAGCTGACCGATGCCGAGCTGCGGCTGGCCGCGGAGGCCGCAGACAAATAGTCGGTTTGTCGGTGGCGTGCGCGATGCTGATCGGGTGAAATCCGTTGTCGGTCGCGCGTACGCCCAAGGTCTCGACATCGCACGCTTCGACACTGCCGCCGAGGTCGTGCGTCACCTCGGCGCTGTGCAGGCGCAGCTGCACGACATGGCGCTGTGGGCCGTGGGGCGACGCACGACGGGGCTGGGCCTCGCCGAACTGCGCCAGGCGTTCGAGCGGGGCCAATTCCTACGGACGCATCTTTTGCGACCCACCTGGCACTTCGTCGACCCCGACGACATCGCGTGGCTCCTGGCCCTCACGGCGCCGCGGATCGAGCGCCTCCTCGTGGCGGGCAACAAGGGTCTCGGCCTGACCGAGGATCACGTCCAGCGCGGCAGCGAGACCATCCTGGCGGCGCTGTCGGCCGGCGACGCGCTCACGCGGGCCGAGCTCGCGGCACTTCTGGCCGAGGCGGGACTCCCTCACCAGGGCCAGGCGCTGGGCAATCTCGTGATGCACGCCGAGATCAACGCCCTGATCGTCAACGGGCCGATGCGCGGAAAGCAGCACACCTACGTGCCGCTCGTCCCACGTCCGGTCTCGCAGACCCGCGACGAGCTGCTGGCAGTGGTCGCCGTCCGCTACGGACGCGGTCACGGACCGTTCCGCGCCAAGGACCTTGCGTGGTGGACGAGCCTGACCCTGACCGACAGCAGACGCGCGATCCAGCGTGCCGATCTGTCAATCATGCAGATCGACGGCGAGGCATACGCATATGTCGATCCGCCCGTCGAGCGCGATGTCCCCCGGGCGATGCTCTTGAGCAACTACGACGAGTACATCTCCTACGCTCGCGACCCCCACGACTACGACGCCTTCGCCGGCACCGCGACCGACATTATGCGCGGCGCCGGCCTGCTGATGGTCGACGGACGCCTCGCCGGTCTCTGGACTCGCTCGATGTCCCCCTCCACGGTCTCGATCCAGATCACGACCTCACACCAGCTGACGGCATCACTGAGGCATGCGATCCACACCGAAGCCGCACACTTCGCGGCGTTCGTCGATCGCGAACCCGACGTGACGATTGAGCCACCGAGCCTGCGTGCGGACTCCGGGCGCGTAGCGTTAGGCTGACAGCGAAGTTTTCGTATGAGCGCCAGCACACAATTGGAAGAGGCGATCGAGGCTGTGGCCGAGTCCTCACAAGACCATTCAACCCCTGATTTCGGCACTAACCAGTGGCTCGTCGAGGAGATGTTCGAGCGCTACCAGGAGGATCCGTCGTCCGTCGACGAAACCTGGGTCTCGTTCTTCAAGACGGGCGACGGTGCATCCCTGAACGGCGCGTCTCCTGTGGCGCCGCTGACATCCCCGGAGTCCGAGGTGAAGCCGGCCGCGCAGACGCAGCCGGTCACCGTCCGACCATCCGAGGACACGCCGGCGCCCGCACCAGCACCGGTCGCACCCGTTCCGCCCAAGGCGCCGGTCCAGGCCGCGAAACCTGCCGCGAAACCTGCGGCTGCCAAGGAGACCAAGGTCGGTCCCGGCGAGGTCGACCGGGTCGTCCTGCGTGGCGCCGCTGCTCGCACCGTCCAGAACATGGATGCGAGCCTCTCGGTCCCGACCGCGACGAGCGTCCGTTCGGTCCCGGTCAAGCTGTTGTTCGACAACCGCACCGTGATCAACAACCACCTCGCACGTGCTCGTGGCGGCAAGGTCTCGTTCACACACCTCATCGGCTACGCGATCGTCCAGGCGGCCAAGGCCATGCCCGAGATGAACACGGGTTACGAGGTCGACGAGAAGGGCAAGCCCAACCAGCTCAAGCCCGAGCACATCAACTTCGGCCTCGCTATCGACCTCAAGAAGCCCGACGGAACCCGGCAGCTGCTTGTGCCGTCGATCAAGGCGACCGAGACCATGAGCTTCGCGGAGTTCTGGGCCGGCTACGAGACCATGGTCCGCAAGGCCCGCGACGGCAAGCTCGAGGTCTCCGACTTCCAGGGCACCACGCTGAGCCTCACCAACCCGGGTGGCATCGGCACCAACCACTCGGTGCCGCGCCTGATGTCCGGCCAGGGCGTCATCATCGGCGTCGGCTCGATGGAGTACCCGCCGGAGTTCCAGGGTGCTTCCGAGCATACGTTGGCGCAGATGGCTATCTCCAAGATGGTCACGCTGACGTCGACGTATGACCACCGCGTCATCCAGGGTGCGCAGTCGGGCGAGTTCCTCAAGCGCGTCCACGCGATGCTGCTGGGCGAGGAGGGCTTCTACGACGAAATCTTCCGTGCGCTCAAGATTCCGTACGAGCCGATCCGCTGGGCTCAGGACATCGCAGTCAGCCACGACGACGAGGTCCACAAGCAGTCGCGCGTCCTCGAGCTGATCCACGCATTCCGCGTGCGCGGGCACCTCATGGCCGACACGAACCCGCTCGACAACTCACCGCGCAGCCACCCCGATCTCGACACCGCTTCGCACGGCCTCACGCCGTGGGACCTAGATCGCGAGTTCGCGACCGGTTCGTTCAAGAGCGACAAGCGATTCATGTAGTTGCGCGAGATCCTCGGCATCCTGCGCGACTCCTACGCGCGGACGATCGGCCTGGAGTACATGCACATCCAGTCGCCGTCCGAGCGCGAGTGGTTCCAGGAGCGCATCGAGCGTCCGCACACCAAGCCGCCACGCGAAGAGCAGCTGCGCATCCTGCTGAAGCTCAACCAAGCCGAGGCATTCGAGACCTTCCTGCAGACCAAGTTCGTCGGTCAGAAGCGGTTCAGCCTCGAGGGCGGCGAGACCACGATCCCGTTCCTCGACGAGATCTGCGAGGCCGCCGCGGCCGACAACCTCGAAGAGGTCTGCATCGGCATGGCCCACCGCGGCCGTCTGAACGCGCTGGTCAACATCGCCGGCAAGCGTGCGAGCCAGGTGTTCCGCGAGTTCGAAGGCAATATCGATCCTCGTACCGTGCAGGGCTCGGGCGACGTCAAGTACCACCTCGGCGTTGAGGGTGAGTTCACCTCCGGCAGCGGCAGCAAGGTCAAGGTCTCGATCGCGGCCAACCCGTCGCATCTCGAGGTCGTCGATCCCGTGCTCGAAGGCATCACCCGCGCGAAGCAGGACCGCCTCAACCGTGGCGAGGAGTTCCCGGTCCTGCCGGTGCTCGTCCACGGCGACGCGGCCTTCGCGGGTCAGGGAGTCGTCGCCGAGACGCTCAACCTCTCGCAGCTGCGTGGCTACCGCACGGGCGGCACGATCCACCTGATCGTCAACAACCAGGTCGGCTTCACGACATCACCGTCGTCGTCGCGTTCTTCGACGTACTGCACCGACGTCGCCCGCATGATCCAGGCGCCGGTTTTCCACGTCAACGGTGACGATCCCGAGGCGTGCATCCGCGTCGCGCAGCTTGCCTACGAGTACCGCCGCACGTTCCACAAGGACGTCGTGATCGATCTCGTCTGCTACCGCCGCCGCGGTCACAACGAGGGCGACGACCCCAGCTTCACGCAGCCCCTGATGTACGACACGATCAACGCCAAGAAGTCGGTGCGCAAGCTCTACACCGAGGCCCTGGTCGGTCGTGGCGACATCACGCTCGATGAGGCCGAGGTCGCGCTGAGCGACTACCAGGCTCAGCTCGAGCGCAACTTCGCCGAGGTCAAGAGCGCAGGAACGGACCCGGACTACACCCGGACTCCCGACTACCCCGTCAAGCCCGAGCGTGCCGGTGAGCTGATCACCGCGATCACGCCCGAGGTCATGAAGGCGATCGCCGACTCGTACACCAACGTCCCCGAGGGCTTCACGGTCCACCCGAAGGTCCTGCCGCAGCTTCAGCGTCGCGCGCAGTCCATCTCGGCCGGGCCGATCGAGTGGGGCACGGGCGAGATCCTCGCGCTCGGCTCGCTCCTGCTCGACGGACGTCCGGTGCGCATCTCGGGCCAGGACACGCGTCGCGGCACCTTCTCCTCGCGGTTCGCAACGATCATCGATCGTAAGAATGCCGACGAGTGGACACCGCTTTCCAATGTCGGCGACGAGCAGGCGACGTTCTACGTGTACGACTCACTGCTGAGCGAGTACGCCGCGCTCGGCTTCGAGTACGGCTACTCCGTGGCCCGCCCCGAGGCGCTGACGCTCTGGGAGGCTCAGTTCGGCGACTTCGTCAACGGCGCCCAGTCCGTCATCGACGAGTACATCTCCTCGGGCGAGACTAAGTGGGGTCAGAAGTCGGGCGTCGTCCTGCTGCTGCCGCACGGCTACGAAGGTCAGGGTCCCGATCACTCATCGGCTCGCATCGAGCGCTTCCTGGCGCTGTGTGCCGACGACGCGATGACGATCGCCCAGCCCTCGAGCCCGGCGTCGTACTTCCATCTCCTGCGCCGTCAGGCGCTTGAGAGCGAGCACCGTCCGCTGATCGTCTTCACCCCGAAGTCGATGCTTCGCAGCAAGGCCGCGGCCTCGCAACCCGACGAGTTCACGGCCGGCTCGTTCCGGCCCGTGATCGGCGACAACGTTGCGGATCCTTCGGCCATCGAGCGCGTGCTCGTCTGTTCTGGCCGGGTCACATGGGATCTCATGGCGGAGCGCGAGAAGCGCGAGTCGGGTCAGTCGCGTACTGCGATCGTCCGCCTCGAGCAGATCTATCCGCGTCCGGTCGCCGAGCTCAATGCCGAAATCGCGAAGTACCCCAACGCCCGCGAGGTGCGGTTCGTCCAGGACGAGCCCGCCAACCAGGGTCCATGGCCGCACGTCGCTATGCACTTCAGCGGCGAGTTCGACGGTCTGCCGCTCGTTCGGGTCTCGCGTCCGGAGTCGTCGGCTCCGTCGGTCGGATCGCACAACCGGCACGTCGAGGAGCAGGCGCTCCTCATGGATCAGGCGTTCAGCTGATCCAAGATGTACTTTACTGACCGGGGCATCGAAGAGCTCGCGAGCCGGCGAGGGGACGAACAAGTCTCCCTCGCCTGGCTCGCCGAGCAGCTCAGCACCTTTGTCGACCTCTATCCAGATTTCGAGGTCCCGGTCGAACGCCTAGCAACGTGGCTAGCCCGGCGAGACGACGAAGACGAGTAGCCAACCCGTCCCAGATTTGCGGGATGCTGCACGGTCTTGACGGCGTCAGACCGTGCAGGTCTCCGCAAATCTGGTCAGGGCTGCCTGGGTTAGAGGGTCAGTACGATCTTGCCGAAGACGCTGCCGTCGATGACGGACTCAAGGCCCGAGGCGATCTGATCCATCGGGATCTCGCGGTCGATCAGCGGCCGCGTGCCCGTGACGTCCATGAACTGCGCCAACGCGTGCAACTCGTCGCGAGTGCCCATTGTCGAGCCGTGCACGCGCATCTGCTGGAAAAAGATCCGCGTCAGCTCGGCATGCGATGGCGCATCGCCCGACGTCGCGCCGGCGATCACGATCGTGCCGCCGGGCCGCATCGACTTAACCGAGTGCGACCACGTCGCAGCGCCGACCGTCTCGATGACCGCATCGACCTTCGAAGGCAGACGGGCACCGGACTCGAAGGCTTCGTGAGCGCCGATCTCGACGGCCTTGACCCGCTTGTCCTCATCGCGACTCGTCGCGTACACACGAAAGCCCGCAGCCCGCGCCAGCGTGATCGCCGCAGTGGCGACGCCACCGCCCGCGCCCTGCACGAGGACCGTGTCGCCCTGTTTGAGCCCCGACTGCGTGAACAGCATCCGATAGGCCGTCAACCACGCGGTCGGCAGGCAGGCGGCCTCGGCGAACGACAGGCCGGCCGGCTTGGGGACGACGTTGCGCGTCGGCACCGCGACCTTCTCGGCGAAGGTGCCCTGGTGCCGCTCTGAGAGCAGCGAGCGCTTGGGGTCAAGCGTCTCGTCGCCGCGCCACGCAGGATCGCTGATGACGGCGTGCACCAGCACCTCGTTGCCGTCCTCGTCGTAACCTGCCGCATCGCAGCCGAGGATCATCGGCAGCGACTTCTCGCCCAGCCCGACGCCGCGCAGGCTCCACACATCGTGATGGTTGATCGAGGCAGCCTTGACCGTCACGGTCGTCCACCCCTCCGGCACCTCTGGATCAGGTCGTTCACCGACGACGAGTCCCGCCAGCGGATTATCGGGCGTGATCTGGGCGGCGTAAGCGGCGAACATGGCGCTCCTCGGGGTTGATCAGTACACGGGTCGATCAGTACGGACGGCGGGCAAGACCTTCGCGGCGGGCCGTGTCGGTCACGGCGCGTGCTACGACCGTAGCGACCCGCGGGTCGAACGGGGACGGGATGACGTAGGTCTCGCTGAGATCCTCACCGACCAGATCCGCGATTGCGTGAGCCGCCGCGAGCTTCATGCCCTCGGAGATCCGGGTCGCGCGGACGTCGAGCGCGCCGCGGAAAATACCCGGGAATACCAGGACGTTGTTGATCTGATTCGGGAAGTCGGAGCGTCCCGTGGCGACGACCCGGGCGTAACGGTTCGCCACATCGGGGTGCACCTCGGGATGCGGATTCGCCATCGCGAACACGATCGAGTTGGGCGCCATGCGGGCGACGGCCGCTTCGGGCACTGTTCCGCCAGAAACTCCGATGAACACATCGGCGCCGTCGAGCGCATCGGAGATCGATCCGGGATGCGCCCAGGGGGCGGTCTTGTCGGCGATCATCTGCTTGACCTGGTCGAGATTGTCGCGGCCCGGATGGATCACGCCACCGCGGTCGAGCACGGCGATCTTGTGCACGCCGGCATTCTGCAAGATCTTCATGATCGCAACACCGGCCGCACCCGCGCCCGAGATGACGATCTTGAGGTCTTCGACAAATCGGTCGGTCAGGCGGGCCGCATTGATCAGCGCGGCGAGCGTCACGACCGCGGTGCCGTGCTGGTCGTCATGGAAGACGGGGATGTCGAGGCGTTCGATCAGCCGACGCTCGATCTCGAAGCACCGAGGGCTCGAGATGTCTTCGAGGTTGATGCCACCGAACGTCGGGGCGAGGCGCACGATCGTCTCGACGATCTCGTCGACGTCGGTCGTGGCAAGCGCGACAGGGATCGCGTCGACCCCGCCGAACTGCTTGAACAGGATCGCCTTACCCTCCATGACGGGCATCGAGGCGGCCGGGCCGATATCGCCCAAACCCAGGACCGCGGTTCCGTCCGTCACGACCGCAACGGTGTTAGACACCCACGTGTAGTCGTGAGCGACCTCGGGATCGGCAGCGATCGCCTCGCACACCCGGGCAACGCCGGGCGTGTACGCCAGCGAGAGGTCGTAGGAGTTCTCGATCTGTACCGACGCTGCGATGCTCATCTTGCCGCCGCGATGCAGCGCGAAGACCGGATCGTCGGGGTTGATGCTGTTTGTCTGCATGTCGATGTCTGTCGCAACCATGATTGGCAAATCCTCGGGAACGTTCCGTAGCTGGATCCTCGGGACCGATCAGGTCGCCGGTGCGGCGTCAGGCCGCTTGTCTGTCGAACCGCCGAAGCGGGATCTTGCGGGTTGTGCCCGACTTTCAGTCTCTCACATGGGGTCTTCGTCGCTGAGCGCCCGGGTCACGGGCGGGACGAGCAGACAGATCAGCACGATGATTGCAGGAGCCGCGATCGCAGGAGCGAGCCACGCCGGGTCGCCGCGGAAGTTCCACGCGAGACCGAGCTGGATCAGCTGAGCGAACACGAGGGGGCTGCGTGCCCATGCCTCGGCCTGGTTCAGACGCCACGCAGCCCACAGCAGGCCCGTCGCGATGACGACTAGAAACAGGGTCACCCCGAGGCCCATACCCACGCGATCAGATGACAGGTTGAACAGCTCCAACACCGCGAGGACCGCGAAGACGAGCGCCTCGATCGATACGATCACGGCGACCGTGAGGAGGAGCTTTCGAGCCGTTCCCGACGGCGATTCTGAAGACGTCACCGCGCCAGCGTAGGCACCGTGTGACCGATGCGACAATTCAGCTCGGCTCATTACTCTTGTAAACGACCTCAAAAGTTGAAACGATGAAACAACTGCCCGCGAACAGGTCAAACAGGCTTGCCGTGGGCGCAAACACCGAACGGGAAGGAGTGATCCCATGGATTGGCGTCATAAGTCAGCATGCCTCGATGAGGATCCTGAGCTCTTCTTCCCCATCGGCAACACGGGTCCTGCCATCTTGCAGATCGAAGAGGCCAAGGTCGTATGCCGCCGCTGTGATGTCCGCGAAGAGTGCCTGCAATGGGCACTCGAATCCGGGCAAGACCACGGTGTGTGGGGAGGCTTGAGCGAAGACGAACGTCGTACGCTGAAGCGTCGCAATGCTCGGGCTCGTATTCGTACTGCCTGACGTACGCACGTATCGGTGAACCCCGTGGCCAATGGCCGCGGGGTTCTTTGTTTCCCCGGCCAGCCAGCCTGAGGTAGCTCAGACCTGCAGCGAGATGGCGACGGTCGTGCCGCCGGCGGCCCGCTCCTCGAAGGCCAGGCTGCCGCCGAGCTCGCCCTCGACGAGCGTCGTGACGATCGACAGCCCCAAGCTGCGCGCGGGGTCGAAGTCAGAAGGCAGTCCCGCACCGTCATCGCTGATCCGCAGCCGGATCCGGTCGCGGATGCGGTTGACGGCGATCGAAAGTGTGCCACCCGACTCGTCGAATGCATGCGCGGCGGCATTTTGGATCAGCTCAGTCA
>JBBSSC010000035.1:0-11457 GCA_038242465.1 Propionibacteriales bacterium
AGGCGATGTCCTCGGGCGTGGCCATGCGGCCGAGCGGGATGCGGTCCAGGACTCGGTGGCCCATGTCGGAGTCGGCGAATCCCTGCAGGCGGGGGGTGTCGGTCATGCCCGGGCCGACGGCGTTGCTGCGGAACTCGCCGGCGCGATGGGCGGCCAGGTGGCGTACGTATCCGACGAGTCCGGCTTTGGAAGCGGAGTACCAGTCGCTCTCGGTGCCGACGCAGTTGCCGGCCACGGATGCGGTGGCGACCATCGAGGCGCCGGCAGGCAGGCCCGCCGAGGCCCACTCGTTCGTCATGCGGCGGGCGCTGCCCAGCGAGATGTTGACGGCCGTGTCGAACTCCAGTGGAGCCGCCGATGACGGACCGGCGTTATTGGCCAGGAAGTGGATCGTCCCGAACCGGGTGCGAGTCTGCTCGAATCCGGCGGCAACCGCAGCATCGTCGGAGACATCGGCGGTGACGGGTAGGATCTGCCCGCCGGAGGCCTCGACCAGCGCGACGGTCTGCTGCAGGCCCTCGGGGTTGATGTCCCAGGCGGACACCTGGAGTCCCATACCGGACGCGACGGTCGCCAGAGCGCGGCCGATACCGCTGGCCGCCCCCGTGACCAGGATGGTTTCGCCGGGAGTGAAGCCGAACTGTGGTGTTGTGCTGGTGGTCATGATTCTCCTTGCCAGATGGTGAGCTGTTCGAGCAGATTCGCGGGTATCGGGAGCGGCCGGGTGTCGGCGCCGACCACGACGATCAGATTGCTCGCGCGGGCCACGAGTGCCCTGTCCGAGGTGCGGATCATGTCGTGGCGGAATGTGAACGACGTCGAGCCGATTGAGCCGATGCGCAGCTGGAGCTCGATCTCGTCGTAGAGGCCGACCGGCAGCAGGTATTCACACTCGACCTTGCGCGTGACGGTCCAGAAGCCGAACCGCTCGAGCAAGGTGTCCTGGCGCCAGTTGTTCAGGAACAGGAACTCGCTCTGGGTGCGCTCCATCCACGGCAGCCAGGCCGCGTAGTACAAGATGCCCGCGGGATCGGTGTCGGCGTAACCGAGCCGGAAGGTGCTGGTGTTCAGGACGGGTGCATCCATGGTCGATCTCCTACGGGTGGTCAGGCATGTTGGTCCAGCCCTTGCCATCGACCCGGCGGTACCAGCCGGACGCGGCCAGGGTGCCGCCGTCGACCGGGATCGTGTGGCCCGTGACGTAGGACGACGCATCGGAGGTCAGGAACTCGATGACCGATGCGTACTCGTCCGCGTGACCGAATCGGCCGACGGGAACCCACGTGGGGATCAGCGCGGGGTCGCGTCCACGTAGCATCGCCGACGCGGGCGTCTGCAGCGTGTCGGCCAGATCGGGTGCGATCGCATTGACCCGGATGCCGAGCGGAGCGACCTCGACCGCGAGGCTCTTGGTGAATGCCGAGACACCCGCGTTGTAGGCCGAGTAGACCGCGTGGCCGGGAATTCCGCGAAAGGCCTCGACGGTGGAGAGATTGACGATGGCTCCGCCGCCGTTGCTCATGTGCGGCAGGCAGGCGTAGCTCATCGCGAAGACGTGCTCGAGGTTCAGGGCGTGCAGCCGCTGCCAGTGCTCGGGCTTGCTGCGCGCGAAGTCCTTGCTGGCCGGGCGGAAGTCGCCGACGTTGTTGACGAGCACGTCGATGGCACCGTCTCCGGCTGCGACGGCGGCACCGACGACAGCTTCGACGGTGGCCTGCTCCGTGATGTCACCCGGCACGACGGTGCACGTGAGGCCTTGTGTGCCTAGCTCTCGGGCCAGGGCGTTCGCGGTGTCCGGGTCGATGTCGTTCATGACGACGTGATCACCGCGCCGGGCCAGTCTGGCGGTGACGGCAGCGCCGATCCCGCCGGCTCCACCGGTGACGATACTGATGCGTTGACGTGATTCTTCCACCATGAACACAACCTAGCATTTGTTTGGTTTTTGCGATAGCCTCGCGGGGAAAGGGGTAATACGAGTGAGCTATTCGATCGACATGACCGACAAAGTTGTCCTGGTGACAGGCGGGGGCCGGGGGGTTGGCGACGGTATCGTCGAGACCTTCCTGAAAGCGGGAGCCCACGTCGAGATCTGCGGCCGCACCGAGCCCGCCGAGCTGCGCTCGGTCGATGGCCGCACGCCCGTGTTCACGAGCGTTGACGTACGCGAGGACGATCAGGTCCAGCAGTGGTGCGATGACATCGTCGCGCGCCGCGGCAGCATCGACATCGTGATCAACAACGCGGGCGGAGCGCCCTTCGCGAACTTCGTGCCGGCCTCGCTGCGCCTGCACCGCAAGGTGCTCGACCTTAACTTTTTCGCGGCTGCCTCGGTGGCCCACGCGGCATATCCCGCGCTGAGCGCCTCGAAGGGCGTGCTGATCAACATCACGTCGATCAGCGCCCGCCGCCCGAGCCCCGGCACCGCGGTCTACGGTGCGGCCAAGGCGGCGCTCGACAGCCTCACGGGCTCGCTCGCGGTTGAGTGGGCGCCCGATATCCGGGTCAACTCGATCAGCTGCGGCCTCGTGGCGACCGCTGACTCGGGGGATCACTACGGCAACGCCGAGCAGGTCGCCGCCGTGGAGTCCACGATCCCGCGCGGCCGCATGGCCAAGCCCGTCGAGATCGGCGAGGCCTGCCTCCTGTTGGCTTCGCCGCTGGCCGGGCACGTCACGGGTGCGGTCCTCGCGGTCGATGGCGGCGGCGAGTGGCCCGCATTCCTGCAGCACACCCCCAACGCCTGACATCCACCACGAATCACGAGGAGATCTCCATGACTGAAGCAGTTATCGTTGCTGCGTCCCGTTCGCCCATCGGGCGTGCGTTCAAGGGCTCGCTCAAGGACCTGCGGGCCGATGAGCTCGCAGCCCAGATCATTGAGGCGGCGCTGTCGCAGGTGCCGCAGCTCGACCGGGCGTCGATCGACGACCTGATGATGGGCTGTGCGCAGCCTGCCGGCGAACAGGGCTACAACATCGCGCGCCAGGTCGGCATCCGACTCGGCCTGGACGGACTGCCCGGTACGACGGTCCACCGTTATTGCGCATCGTCGCTGCAGACGACCCGCATGGCATTCCACGCGATCAAGGCCGGCGAGGGCGATGTCTTCATCTCGGCGGGCGTCGAGGTCGTGTCGCACTTCGCGGCGGGCAAGTCCGATGGCATGCCGGACACCAAGAATCCTTTCTACGACAGCGCGCAGGCGCGGACGGCAGCCCGCGCGGCCGGCGGAACCGGCACATGGACGGACCCGCGAGCCAATGGCGACTTCCCTGATGCGTACATCGCAATGGGCGAGACGGCCGAGAATGTCGCTGAGCTGTGCAATGTCTCCCGCGAGGCGCAGGATGCGCTGGCCGTTGCGAGCCAGCAGAAGGCCGAGGCGGCACTCGACCGCGGCTTCTGGGATATCGACATCACGCCGGTCCGGCTGCCCGATGGCACCGTTGTCTCGCACGATGACGGCCCGCGCCGCGGTGTGACGCTCGAGGGCGTCAGCGGCATGCGTCCCGTGTTCCGTCCCGACGGCACCGTCACGGCGGCCAACTGCTGCCCGCTCAACGATGGCGCGGCTGCCCTCGTCATCATGAGCGACACCCGCGCGGCCGAGCTGGGCCTGAAGCCGCTGGCCCGCATCGTGTCGACGGGCGTCTCCGCGCTGAGCCCCGAGATCATGGGCCTCGGTCCGGTCGAGGCATGCCGGCAGGCGCTGGACCGCGCCGGTCTGGACATCTCGGACATCGATCTGGTCGAGATCAACGAGGCGTTCGCGGCTCAGGTCGTGCCGTCGATCGACCAGCTCAAGATCGACCCGGAGCGGGTCAACGTCAACGGCGGCGCGATCGCACTCGGACATCCCTTCGGCTCGACGGGCGCCCGCATGACGACGACGCTGATCCACGCGCTCCAGGAGCGCGAGGGCCGCTACGGCATGGAGACGATGTGCGCGGCCGGCGGCCAGGGCATGGCGCTGATCATCGAACGCCTCGCCTGACGTACCTGCAGTAATGAGAGGGGAGCCACCGGATATCCGGTGGCTCCCCTTTTCTCGTTGTCGACCGAGCCGTCTCGGATCTCAAATAGTTGCGATTCACGCAGACTTGCGCAACAATAAAGTTGCGATGAAAGAGGTTCGGATGAAGCAGGGATTGCGTGGCGCGGAAGCGCTCGAGTTCGCCCGTGGAGGAGCTGAGCGAGCAAAGGCCGACAACACTGGCGAGGTTGGTCAGCGGCTGAAGGCTGCTCGCGTGAAGGCCGGTCTCACCGGGACTCAACTCGGCGAAGCGATGGGGCTGAACAAGGACCAGATATCAAAAATTGAGTCCGGTGTTCGCCGAATCGACATCGTGGAACTCGCATCGGCTGCCGACAGGCTCGGCACCACGGTTCGGGAGCTTCTGGGCCGCGCTGCGGCCCCGGATCGTCCCGCGCTGGCCATGGCCGCACGCTTGTCCGCTGATCAGGTGGATGGCAACGCTGAGGAGCTGCGCCGAAAGGCCAAGCAGCTTCTGGAGTTCGACGATCTACTGACGAGAGTTGCCGATGCGCCCGCAGCGACCCCAACCTCCGCCGGGCGGGCAGCCATCGACTTCGCGCGGGGAGGCAGCTTCACGCGCCGACCACGCGCCGCGACATCCGCACGCGAACAAGGCCGCCGACTGGCCGAACACGTTCGTAAAGAACTGAACCTGGGAGGCGACCGTATCGGGGATCTCCCCGCTCTCATGGAAAGGCACTTCGGCGTAGACGTCGCGTTGGCGCCGGTAGGCAGCGCCGACGACGGCCTGTGTGTGCACGGCGAAGGTTTCGCGCTCGTGCTCGCATCGTCAAGCTTCCCAGCCGCCCACGTGCGTTTCACGCTCGTGCACGAGCTCGGACACCACTTGTTCGGCGATCCGCGCGAGGTCATCGAAGAGTCTGCGGACAACATGTTCACTTCCGACGATCCCGTTGAACAGCGAGTCAACGCATTCGCAGGACACTTCCTGATGCCTGAAGAAGGCGTCCGTCTGACACTGGACTGGATAGGCCTTACCGCCGCAGGAACCATCGGGCCGCGCCAAGTAGCAGCACTCATGGAGCATTTCGCGGTATCCCGGCAAGCACTCTTGGTCCAGCTCGCCCGGCTGGACCTGATCACGTGGACCGAGAGTAGATTCCTGGATCGATCCATCACGGTCACAGACATGCTGAAAGCGCACCGAGACGTCGCGCCCACTGCCCTGGCACTCATGGGTGAGTCCGGCGAAGTTCGCGCACCCCAACGGCTCGTGCAGGCCGCGCGTACGGCCGTTCAACGCCAGCAGATGGGAGTGTCAGTGGTCGCCGCGCTCCTTGGACGAACTGACGAGGACGCACTGTTCAACGAGCTCATGGCCGAGGCCGGAATCGTTGATGAGGGCCGCGAGGACCTCAAGCCCGCATTCACCCTATGACTGAACCAAGAAGAGAGCTTTGGTTTATGACACCAGCGCCGTCATCACGCTTGCCGCGCATCCGCCCTTCGGTGAGGTCGTGCGCGCGGTACTTGGTCACAAGCCCTGGATTCTGACCGCCGTCGTCGTCGACGAGCTCGCCGGCCTGGCGTCAGCAAAAGGCCGCGGCCGTGGTGTGGCCGAGTGGGCGGCAACTGCTATCGACGAACTTGAATGGCTCGGAGAACCACAGACCATTGACGACGACGATCTCGAAACCCTCGAACTTGTCGAAGACTGGCGAGAGTTCTTCGTCCAAGAGTCAGGCAGGCCCGAGGCGCACCGAAACGAGCACCGCGGCGAGTCCGTCACCCTCGCCATGGCGTCAGACCCCGCCTTGCGAGAAGCGCAGCTCTACTTCATCTGCGAAGACCACAGCGCTCGAGTGCAGGCAGCCGTCGAACGCCTCACGTCGATGTCCACAGTCTTGCTGATGCACAACCTGATCAGGCTCGGAGTGCTCAAGCCCGAAGACGCTGAAGCTATGGCGACGGAACTCAAAGCCATCGGGTGCTACAGGGGCGACTACACCGCAGAAGAACTCAAGACCGGGAAGGGCCTCGGCCAGATGGGCAAGCCTTAGACGCTTGGACGACGACGCGGATCATCAAACGTCTCGCCTGACGTATTGGCAACCGCCCTCACCCTGAGAGCGACGAAGGGGCGCTACCGGATCTCTCCGGTGGCGCCCCTTTCTGGTTCTCGGCCTAGCGGTCTCAGACGGTCGCAGGCGTCTCGCGCAGATCCTTCTTCAGGATCTTGCCGCTCGCATTGCGCGGGAACTCCTCCAGGAACGTCACGTGGCGGGGGATCTTGAAGTTGGCTAGCCGCTCGCGGCAGAATGCCACGATCTCCTCCTCCGTTAAGGTGGCACCGCGGCGCAGCGTGATGTACGCCTTGCCGACCGTGCCCATGCGCTCATCCGGGACGCCGACGACCGCCGACTCCAGCACATCGGGGTGGGAGCTCAGGATGTTCTCGACCTCGGCGGGGTACACGTTGAAGCCGCCGACGATGAACATATCCTTGATGCGGTCGGTGATCTTGAGGCAGCCGTGCTCGTCGAGGCGACCGATGTCGCCGGTGTGGAACCAGCCGTCTGTATCGATGGCCGCGCGGGTGGCTTCTTCGTCCTCGAAGTAGCCCAGCATGACGGTGTCGCCCCGCAGCAGGATCTCGCCATCGGATCCCATCGCGACGGGTGTGCCGCTGGGGTCAACGACGCTGATCTCGATACCTGGCACGGCAGGTCCGGTTGTCTCTGCGACGTGCGCAGGATCCTCGTTCGGACGCGACTGGGTAGCCACGATGCACTCTGTCAGTCCGTAGGCCTGGGCCACCTGCTCGAAGCCTAGGACCGAGAGCATGCGCTCGAACAGCGACTCGGGCACGGAGGCGGCGCCGGCGATCGCGAAGCGAAGCGAGCTGATATCGAAGGTGTCCAGCTGTGGATCGTCCATCAAGGACGTGAAAATCGTCGGTGCGCCCGGCAGGACCGTGATGCGCGATTCCTCGATCAGGCGCAGCAGCGACGTCGTGTTGAACATCGCGACGGGGTAGATCGTGCTGCCACGCGTCAGGCATGCGATCAGCCCGGCCTTGTAGCCGAAGCCGTGGAAGAACGGGTTCACGATCGCGTAGCGGTCGGCAGTCGACAGTCCTGCACCCTTGGCCCAGACGTCGCCGACGCCGATGGTCTGGCGGTGGGCCGTGAGAACGCCCTTGGGTACGCCGGTCGTGCCGGAGGTGAACATGATGTCGCAGATGTCTTCGGGAGTGACGGCGTCCCAGCGGGCATCCACCTCTGCCGGATCGATGCGTGCGGAAAGAGCCAGGAAGTCGTCCCAGGACCGGATGTTCTCAGCTGCGGGGCTCGTGCCCGACAGGTCGACGATCTCGCGCAGGTGCGGCAACGCGGCGATCGGACCGCTGTGCGCGTCACCGGCACGGGCCTGCACGCCACGGAGCATCCCGATGTAGTCCGCACCGAGGAAGCCATTGGCCACAACGAGCACCTCGGTGCGCGAACGCTCGAGGATCGTCGTCGCCTCCCCACCCTTGTAGCGGGTGTTGAGCGGTACGAAGGCGGCACCGACACTCTCGGCCGCTAACATGGCGACGACGAATTCGGTCTGATTAGGTGCCCAGATGGCGACCCGGTCGCCGTGCTTGACGCCCAGTGCGACAAACGCGCCAGCGGCTTGCTTGATCTGGTCGTGCAGCTCGCGGTAGGTCAGGGTCGTGCCCTGGTCGACGATTGCGGGGTTGGTGGGGAATTGCTCGGAACCCCAACGGATAAGCGAAGGGATGGTGCGGGGAACTGAAGTCGTCACAATAATCCTTATCAAACAAGTGCTTGGTAGGGTTAGACTACGGGAAGTTTGTGCGGAGCACCACACTAAAACGGTCTCAGACGCACGCATACGGGCTGGAAATGGTGCAGACTTGAGCAAATGCTTGGGTGAGCACGTCGACGAAAGAGGACTTTGATGACGACCGACCAGACCGCGGCGGCCGAAACCCAGAAACCCGCTAGGCGGGCTCCGTCGGGTCGTCGTATTCAGCTCCTGGAGATCGCAGCGCGCCTGTTCGCCACGAATGGCTACTCGCAGACCACGGTCCGCGATATCGCTGACGAAGCCGGTATCTTGTCGGGCAGTCTCTACCACCATTTTGACTCTAAGGAGGCGATGCTGGACGAGATCCTGCGTGGCTTCCTCGGACGGCTCTACGAGCGTTATCAGCAGATCCAGTCCAGCGGCAACTCGCCGCGGCAGGTGCTCGACGATCTGGTCGCCTACTCGTTCTCCACGATCCATGAGACGCCGCACGCTGTCGCTCTGTACCAGAACGAGTCGGCCATGATTGGCCGTCAGCCTGGCTTCGAGTACGTCGTCGAGACGAGCAAGAAGATCGAGGCCGTCTGGCTGCAGGCACTTCAGGCCGGGCAGGAATCGGGTACTTTCCGAGACGATCTCGACGTCAGTTTGACGTACCGCTTCATCCGCGACACCGTCTGGGCTGCCGTGCGCTGGTACCGCCCCGGTGGGCGCTTCAAGTCCGAGACGGTGTCGGAGCAGTACCTGCTATTCCTGCACGGCGGCCTTTTGGCCGACTAGGCGAATCGCCTAGCCGGCCAAAAGGCCGTGGGTGTAATCGGCTAGGCCTTCGGCACTTCGGCGAACCTGCGGCCGGACGGGTCGAGCTGCTCGATGATCTGCAGCTCCTCGGCGGTCGGCAGGCGGGTCACGACGGCTTCGGAGACGTCGATGTCGAAGCCCGTCGCCTCCTTGACCTGCTCGGCCGTGACGCCGGGGTGGATCGACCGCACGCGCAGTCGCCCGGCCGGGTCATAGTCGAGCACTGCCAGGTTCGTCAGCACGACGCCCAGGTGGTGGTATTTCAGCGTGCCGGTCGTGTCGGCGGCCGCGCGATCGTTGCCGACGCCGGAGACGACGTCGACCGTGGGGACGAAGACGCGAGCCGAGTGGCGTGAGACCCAGTAGTCCGTGCGGTGGTTCGCGGTGTTGCCCGGAGCTCCCCGCACGCCGATCAGCTGGCGCTTGGGCTGGTCCCAGCTGCCGATTAGCGAGATGTTCTGGTTGCCGTAGGCATCGATCTGGCTCGCGCCCATCATGCTGTGACGGCGCCCGGTGCTCAGGATGTCGAAGATGCGCCGGAACGGAGCCCAGCCCTCGATCGTCCCGCCGCCGGCGGCACTCTTGCCGAGCGGCGGCGGCTCCGACATGAGGTATGCCTCGCCATCGGTCAGCACGAGATCGGAGGCATCCGTCGCGTGGGCGAGACGGGCACCGATCGTCGGAACGGTGCCCACCGCGTGGGCGAGCACCTCTCCGGCCTCACGCCACGCGTCGGCGGCTGCCGCGACACAGATATCGGCGGTCGTGATGGTCATCGCTGAGCTCCTTCGGTCCCGGCTGCCGCGTGGAACGCGCGGACGGCCGACTGGTACGCGGCTTCGTCGCCGGAGAGATAGGTGTCGACGAACGACTTCCAGGCCTCTGGATCCTTGGCCGACTTCGCGTAGTGCGACTGGAATGCCTCATCGCGCTCGTAGTCCGGGGTGCACGAGGTGAAGTGGGCACCCTGCGGCGACTCCACGACTCCGTCGACGTACATGCGGCTCAGCAGGAGCGTCTGGGGTGCGGCGTCCTTGAGCAACTCGTCCGTGGGCACGATGCTCTCGGCGCTGAGCAGGCAACGATCGGCGGCCATCGCGAACAGATCGTCGAAGTAGGGATCCGGGCCGAGGTACTGCGCATTGCCCTGCGGATCGCTGCGGTTGACGTGGATCAGCGCGACGTCGAGCTTGAGCGCCGGCATCGCGAGATATACGTCGTCGTCATATGGCGAGGCAACGGTCTTGAGATGCGGGTTCATCGCCGGCACGTCCGATCCCACGCCAGCGCGGATCGGCAGGAACGACAGGCGTGAGGCCGCGGCGCGGAGTCCGGCGACGAACATGCCTTCGTCGTACTCGTCGACCGTGATCTCGCCGCGCTCACGCATTCCGGTGAACAACGGGTCGAGGGCGATGCTGTCGAGTGAGACGAAGCCGTAGATCAGCTTGCGGACCTTGCCTGCTGCGCACAGCAGGCCGGCATCCGGGCCGCCGAACGTCACAACCGTCAGGTCTGTGACGTCGGACTGCAGCAGCGCCCGCACCATGCTCATGGGCTTGCGCCGCGAGCCCCATCCACCGATGCCGATCGTCATGCCCGACTCGATGTGCTGCGGGATGTCCTCGAGAGTGAGCGTCTTGTCGCGCACGAAACCTCCGATTGTCTTCGAAGGCCGCCTTGTCATGAGTGCGGCCATATGACAGTCTCTAGGCAATCAAGCGCTTGGTCAAATGGAGGTTGTTATGGTGCATGCAGTCATCACGGGTGGAGCCAGCGGAATCGGGGCTGCGGTCGTCTCGCGGCTGCGGGCGCGCGACATCTTTTGTACCGTGCTCGACCTGAATCTGCCTGCCGACGGCGGTGCGGACGACGGCGTGTCGTATGTAGCCGTCGATGTCACCGACGAGGCGGCAGTGGTCGCAGCGATCGATGCCGCCGGTGAGCAGCACGGCCCGATCACGCATGCTGTGCTGAGCCACGGCATCCGCGGTTCGTTCGTGCCCGCGCTCGAGATGGAGGTCTCGTCGGTTCGGCGCCTGCTCGACGTGCACATCGTCGGCACGTTCCTGGTCGCCCGCGCGATCGTGAACCGGCTGACCGATGGCGGCGCCCGTCCGGCCGAGGGCGCATCGATCGTCGCGGTGTCGTCGACGACCGCGATCGGCGGCTGGGTCAAGCAGTCGGACTACGGCACCGCCAAGGCCGGCGTGGCGCAGCTTGCCTGCAATCTCGCGATTGAGTGGGCGCCGCTGGGTGTCCGGGTCAACAGCGTCGCACCTGGTATGACGCTGACGCCGATGGTCCGCGATCTGGCTGCGGGTGACGACTACGACATGAGCGAGACCGTGAGCCGCATCCCGATGGCCCGTCTGTGCGACCCCGACGAGATGGCCGCCGCGATGGAGAATCTGCTTCTTGACGCCACCTATACGACGGGCGTGTGCCTGCCCGTCGACGGTGGGTGGACCGCGGTGGGCAGGTGAGCGCGCTCCTGCCCACGCGCAGTCTCCCCACTCGGCGTCTGGGCGATCTGCAGGTGTCGGCGATCGGTATGGGCGCCATGACGCTGACGCAGGTCGCTGGATTCGATGTCGAGCGAGGCCGCCGCACGGTCCGTGCGGCCCTCGAGGCCGGGATCACGCTGTTCGATACTGCGGACACCTACGGTCCGGCGGGCTACGGGGTCAACGAATCGGCACTTGCCGCGGCGCTGAGGTCATGCGGATCGCTGGCCGACGGCGCAGTGATCGCGACCAAGTGTGGCCACACGCGCGATGGTGAGCTGTGGTGGATCGACGGCCGGCGCGAGTACCTCAAGCAGGCCTGCGTCGACTCGA
>JBBSSC010000036.1:0-11256 GCA_038242465.1 Propionibacteriales bacterium
AAGACAGCAGGTTCTCGCCGATGACGTTGGGGTAGTAGTCGGCCACCTGGACCGTGCCACCCAAGGTCTCGAATGAGCCATCGCGCTCACCCCACTGCACGACGGCTGGATACGTCAGGTGCGAGCGATACGTCGACGTCAACACCGTGCCCAGCACCGCTGTGCCGAGCACCGCGCCGATCTCGTACGCGGTCTCTGAGATCGCCGAGGCCGCGCCGGCCTTCGAGGGCGGGACGCTCGACAGCATGACGTCATTCGTCAGCGTCTCGGCCATGCCGATGCCGGTGCCCATAACCGCGAAGGCGATCGCGACCGACCAGACTGTCGGGACGTCGGTCAGCGCCGTGATCGCGTAGCCCGTCGCGGATGCGACGAAGCTCGCCGTCACCAGCACGCGCAGCGCCACGAAGTGCACCAGCCGCACCGCGACGAAGCCGGCGACGACGGTCGCGAGCAGGCCCGGAAGCAGCACCAGCGCGGCATCCATCGCGGACAATCCGAGCACGAGCTGGAGCAGCTGAGCACCTAGGAACAGGAAGCCCGTCAGCCCCATCAGGCTCAGCAGATTCGCGATGATCGCACCATTGAAGACGCGATTGTGAAATAACGTCAGGTCGATCATCGGCGATGCGCTCGTGCGCAGCCGGTGCACGAAGGCCCAGGCGGCCGCCGCACCGACACCGAAGGCCGTCATCGTCACGGAGGTGAAGCCGTGCTCGGCGACATTCTTGATCGCGAACACCGATGGCAGCATCGCGGTCAGCGATAGTGCGATCGCGATCAGGTCGAGCGGTCCCGGAGCGGGATCGCGCGATTCCGGCAGGAGTGCGAGAGCCAACGGGATCAGCACCAGGATGATCGGGATGTTGATCAGGAAGACAGCGCCCCACGAGAAGTGACCGAGCAGCCATCCGCCCAGCACGGGGCCGAGCGCCGCGCCGCCGGAGAACATTGCGGCCCACGTCGCAATCGCGAGCCTGCGGTCGCGCTGGTCATGGAAGACGTTGCGGATCAGCGATAGCGTCGACGGCATCAACGTCGCGCCGGCGATGCCCTGCAGCGCACGCGCGAGCAGCAGCATCTCAGCGCTGTGGCTGTACGCCGCGAGCAGCGAGGCCGCTCCGACGCCGACTGCGCCGATCAGCAGCAGCCGACGGCGGCCGAACCGGTCACCGATACTGCCCATCGCGATCAGCAGGCCCGCCAGCATGATCGCGTAGAGGTCGACGATCCACAGCAGCTGCGTCCCGGTCGGGCGCAGATCGACGCTGACGGCAGGCAGCGCGAAGCTCAGCACCGTGTTGTCGACGGACACCATCAGCACCGGGAGCATGAGGACGGCCAGCGCAGCCCATTCGCGCGGTCCGGCCCTGTTCGCGTGCATGGTCTCGGTACGGGTTTTGATCGTCGTCATGTCGTCCTCCTCACGGTGCTGGTCAGGCGTGCTATCTACCCGTCTACTATACCGTCTAGACGGTACAGTGAAGGACGTTCGTGGAGTGACGTCCCTCTCGGTATGGTTCGTCTCATGACCGCCGATGAGCGCACGACTCGCGACCGACTCCTCGACGCCTTCGAGACGTTGTTGGTCTCGGCCGGGAGCCGTTCGGCAACGCTCGATGCGGTAGCCGCCGCGGCAAAGGTGTCCAAGGGCGGCCTGCTGTATCACTTCCACAGCAAGGACGAGCTCGTCGAGGGGATGCTGACCCGGCTGCGAGAGCAGGGGCGGGTCGACGCCGACAAGATGCGCTCGGCCAAGGAAGGGCCCGTCGAGTTCTACCTGGCGACCTCGATCAACTCGGGCAGCGACTTCGATCGCGCCCTGATCGCCGCCGGACGCATCGCGCAAGAGAGCGACTCCCGCGCGTCCGATGCGCTCGCCGACCTACGCGAGGGATGGTTCGCGATCCTGCGCGATCACATCGACGATGAAGCCCTGGCCCGCACGATCCAGCTGATCGGCGACGGCCTCTACTTCGACGATACGACAGGCCTCAGCGACAAGACAGCCCTGAAGCACGTCCGAGACGTTCTCCGCCGGCTCGACGTGCTGTAACCCGGGATGTCGGTTTCCCATGAGGCCCCGTGCTTTTGTCGCGCACCGAGCGTTTCAACACGAGGTATGTGACAAATCCGCTGGGTGGGTGCCGCAGGAACCTGCGGACGAACCCCTATTTTCGGCTCGCATCCCGGATTAGCCTGAAGATATGTGCCGCAATATCCGAACCCTCGCCAATTTCGAACCCGCCGCGGACGACGAGGAGATCCGTGCCGCCGCGCTCCAGTACGTCCGCAAAATCAGCGGATCGGCCAAGCCCTCGAAGGCCAACGAGGACGTCTTCTGGCGCGCCGTCGACGAGATCGCGCACCTCACGGGCCACCTGCTCGACGATCTCGTGACGACAGCTCCGCCGAAGGACCGCGAGTTAGAGGCCGCCAAGGCTAAAGAGCGCTCCGCCAAACGCTTCGCAACAGCCTAGGCAGGCAAAGGGGGCCCCAAGCCCAGCCCGGGAGCTAGACCTTACGGAACTAGACCTTACGGAGCTTGAGGAAGATGCTGGGACCGAAATTGCTGGCGGCTAGGCGCTTCTGGGCGATCCGTTCGGCGGCCAGCATGACGCTCTTGGGGAGGACCTTCTTGAGCTTCTGGCTGCGCAGGTTGGAGACCGAGAGCTTGCTGTCGAGCTTGAGGCCGGCCGCCGCGAGCTGGCCCACGACGGTGTCGACGTTGTGGTTCACGAAGGCGATGGCGTCGGGCTCATCGGCCTGGGTCTTGCGAATGTTGACCGGCTCGGTCGGCAACGGCGTGCCCTCTTTCTTGTGCCGGCGACGGTTCTTGAAGTGGCCGTAGTTCGCGACCTCGATGATCGCGGTGCCACCCGGGGCGAGGACACGGGCGATCTCGGCGAACTCCGCCGACGGCTCGGGGATGTGGTGCATGACCCGGACCATCGTGACCAGGTCGAGCTCGCCGTCGGCGAACTTGAGGTCGTCGGCCTGCATCTGGACCTGCTTAATGTCGGTGCCCGCGAGCACCTCCTTGGCGGCCTCGAGCTGCGTCGCAGCGGGCTCGGCCAAGGTGACTTCGTCGGCGAACGAGCGCAGGAGCAGGCACAGGCGACCGAAGCCACCACCGATGTCGGCGCCCTTCCGGTAGTGGTTGCCCTTGAGGAGCCGCCGGATCGCGATCTGCTCGGCATCGTTCTCGTAATCGCGGTTGTCCCAGTACTTCGTGTAGTCGTAACCACGCTCGTACTGGTTGGCGACCTTCTTGGACGTAGGGGAATCGCCAGGGCGCGGGGAATTGTCGGCAGTCACGTCAAGAACCCTAGCAACCAACGCCTCGCTCCTAGGACCCGAACGTACGGGGACCGAACTCCGGAGCCTGCTTGGCCATCCCCGCCTTGCGGGCGATCGTGGTGTTGCGCGCCTTGAACATCCGCGCCTGTAGATGACGCTCGAGCCGGTACACCCCGCGCAGGCTGCCACGACGAGTCCCGTAAATCAGCCGCTTGGTCGCGGCGACCGCATCAGGGGAACGCTCGACGATTTGCTCGACCAGCGAGAGGGCCGCCGCGAGCGGGTCCTCGGACGCTTCGGTGGCCAGCCCGAGCTCGACGGCCCGCTCGCCGTTGATTTGCTCGCCCGTCATGGCCAGACGCATCGCGACGTCAGCCGGCAGCAGCTCCGCGAAGGGAACCGTGCCGGCCATGTCGGGCACGAGGCCCCACTTCGCCTCGAGGATCGACCAGGTCGCGTCCGGTGTCGTGAACCGGAAGTCGGCACACGCAGCGAGCTGCAGCCCCGCGCCGTAGCAATGGCCCTGGATGACGGCGATGACGGGGACGGGGAGCTCGCGCCACACCTGATTGACCCGCTGGAACCGGTTGACCGTGCGCGGCCCGGCGAAGAAGTACCGGGCGACGCGCTTTTTGTCCTTGAATGCGGCACCGAAGTCGAGGCCGGCACAGAACGACCGCCCCTTGCCCTGCAGGATCACGGCGCGGATATCGCGATTGCTCCGCAACGCCGTCGCGGCGGCGATCAGCTCGTCGATCGTGTCGAGGTCGACGCCGTTCAGCTTGTCGGGCCGGTTCAACGTCACGTAGGCGATGTTGCCGTTGATGTCGGTGAGCACTCGCGGTTCGGTCATGGCCACATGTTACCCACGAGTAGGAAATGTGAGGCGCCCTGGCATCTCGCGAAACACCGCCCCCAAGATGCGCGCCGAAGAAAATGTGTTCGAATTGAAGATTTTGCGTTTCGACTGAGTCATTTGGGGCAAATCCTCAGCATGGTCAACGTCAATCGGCTCCCCGGTCCCATGATGGATGCATATGAGTGGCAGTACGAAGGCGCTTGCATGGGCGTCGACAGCTCGGTCTTCTTCTCTCCCGAAGCCGAGCGCGGCGCCAAGCGCGAGCGTCGAGAACAGGCCGCCAAGCAGTTGTGTTTCACCTGCCCTGTGATCAATGAGTGCCGTGAGCACGCACTAGCCGTCCGCGAGCCCTATGGGGTGTGGGGCGGCATGACCGCAGGAGAGCGCACCGCGCTGACCCGCGTAGTCAAGATCGCCAGCTAGATCCGACATTGCGCTGTCGTGACGCCTCGCGGCGTGACGACAAACCACGATCACACCAGGAGCTATATGCCTGCCGAGAAGAAGCCCAGCACCTCAGCCAAGATTCTCTATCGTCCTGTCGGCATCGTCAGCTCCATTGTCGGCGGCCTGCTCGCGAGCCTGATCTTCAAGCAGATCTGGAAGCGCGTCGGCCCCGCCGATCACGATGATCCTCCTGGGCCGCTCCAGTCCGAATATCCCCTCAAGGAGATCCTGGTCGCCGCCGTGATCCAGGGTGCGATCTACTCCGTCGTCAAGACCCTCATCCAGCGCCAGGGTGCCCGCGGATTCCAGCGCGCGACGGGCGAGTGGCCAGGCTCCTGAGCCGAATGGCTGTGAGTGGGCCCCAGATTCTCTACCCTTGATCGGGTGAACCTCGGCCGACTGCTTCTCCGCTCCAGCGTCATGGTCCTAGCGACCACCTTGTCACTCGGCTTGGTCTCCGCTCCGGCGGACGCCGCGAAGAAAAAGGACGTCCGGCTGAGCCGGGCGTTTTTTGTCGATCCGTACATGCCCGCGGCGCAGGCTGCGAAAGCCGACGGCCGTTTCGCTCCGATCGGTCGTCGAGCGCAGGCGCTGTGGCTGACGGACTACTACCCGATCAGGGGTAACTCCTCGGTCGTTGGCATCAAGCAGGCCGCTGCGGAGTACGCCAACCGCGCGATCGCCAAGAAGAAGACGCCCATGGTCGCGATCTATGCGATCCCTGACCGCGACTGCGGCATGCACTCCTCGGGCGGCTTCTCACCGAGCACTTACAAGAAGTGGGTCGCTCAGGCAGCCGCCGGGCTCAAGGGCAAGAAGGCGATCGCGATCCTCGAGCCCGACGCTCTGGCATTCCACGGATCGGCGCACTGCCGCAACGAAGGCGATCGACTAGCCCTGCTCAAATACGCCGCGCGCAAGCTCGATGCCGCCGGAGTTTGGGTCTACATCGATGCGGGCCACCACGGCTGGCAACCGCCGGACATCATCGCGACCCGCCTGATCAAGGCCGGCGTGAAGAAGTACGCGCGCGGATTCTCACTCAACGTCGGCAACTATCAGAAGACGGCGGATGAGCGCGCCTACGGCAACCGGGTCGTCGCCGAGCTCCGCAAGCGCGGCGCGAAGAGCAAGCGCTTCATGATCGAGACGGCGCGCAATGGAGCCGACAGCCCACCGGCCGATGGCAACGACACGTGCAACCCGTGGGGTCAGCGGATCGGCAAGTCATCCGAGCGACCGCGCATGGTCCGCAAGGGGAATCTGGATGCCTATGTCTGGGTCAAGCACCCGGGCGAGTCGGATGGACCTTGCAATGGCGGGCCGAGCTCGGGGGCTTGGTGGCCCGAGGGCGCGCTGCGGCTGATGGGCTTGGCCTGACGCCGGCCGGCACTGGCCCTTATGTCGCGAATCGCGGCATGAACTCGCGCAATCGCTCGTCACACATCGAGGCGGCTTGCGCCCACGACTCGAAGTCGAGCGAGGTCGCAAAGTTTGAGGTGCTGGCGATCGTCAACGAAACGGCTACTGCGGCAACGAACCTACGCCCGTTCATGGTGGGACCTCCGGGTCTGGGACCCGGAGGTCACATCCCAAGGGTTCATCGAACTCTCGTCAGCCAGGAGGGACCACGGTCCCGAGGATGAGTGAGGCTAAAACCTGTTCGTCTCAGTGCGTGCGGCGAGAAGATTAAGGCGCACCGTGTGTGACCCGTCGTCGTTGGACAGGACGTCCATGCTTCCACCGGTTGACTCGGCGCAACTGCGAGCAATGTCGAGACCGAGGCCACTGGAACCTCTGTCGCTGCGGCCGCGGCGTGTCGCTCCGAACGGTATCCCGGGTCCGCGGTCCGTGATGTCGATGTGGCACCCGTGAGTGGTGACGCCGACAATCACCTGGATGGGCGAGTCCTCGGGCGTGTGTGCGATGACGTTCTCGATGAGTGCGTCCAGGGCTGCGGCCAGCTCATCTGGTGTGCACGCGACGAACATGTCCTCGATGTCGTCCTTCAGCGTCACCACGCGCCCTTGATCTTCGGCCAACGGCGTCCAGAATGAGACGCGGTCGGCCACGACAGGACTGACGTTGCACTGCCTGTTGTCGCGGTCTACCTGCGGGAGGCGCGCATGGGCTATGACTGCGGTCAGGGTTCGTTCGAGCACGGCCACGTGTCTTGCCAGCTCGCGTGACTCCTTGGAGTCTGGCAGCGCTTCTACGTCGAGTCGGATGGCTGTCATGGGTGTGCGGAGCCGGTGGGACAGGTCGGCGATGGTCTCGCGCTCAGAGGCAAGGAGGTCCTCGATCCGTTCGGCGAGCTTGTTCAGGGCGGTGGAGACTTCAGCAACCTCGCGGGCACCGCCGACGGGGGCACGAGCTTCCAACCGTCCCGCACCGAGCTCGGTCGCTGTCCTGGCTGTGGCCACCAGTGGCCGTGTCAGACGTCGGGACACGACCTCTGCGCATACCGCAGACAGGACGAGCAAGATGATTGCGCCGCCTGCGATGACGCCCCATCGTTCGTAGATCTCGTGGTCAACTGTGCTGTCATCGACGTAAGCGCGGACCAAGGCTCGGCCGGACGTGCTGCTCGCCTGGATGTCAACGACCCATCCGTCTGCGGCCTGCTGCACCGACGAGGTGGACACGGTGCCAAGGTCGTCCGCATCTGCGTCGTCTCCCCGTCCACCGTCGCCATCGTGGTCGCCGTCAGAGCCAGTTCCGCGTGCTGGACTGGGTAAACCCGTCGGAAGGGTCGCGCCGACCGTTGCGCCGTCGGGCAGCATGACGGTGATGGCTGCGTCAGCACGGCTATTGACTCGTTCGACGTATTTGGTGATCTGGGTGTCGCTGTACGCGCCGGTACTGAGGTAGTCCGCGACACCTTGAGCGACGTATTCGGTCTCACGGATGACCCTGTCTGAGGCGGACTGCTTGAACGCGACCGCGAGCGGCACCGCGAACAGGACAAGGACCAACGCCGTTAGGCCGGTGGCAAGTACGAGGATCCTTGCTCGCAGCGTCACGTCGGGTCCACCAGCTTCACCCCGACACCGCGGATGCTGTGCAGGAAGCGTGGTTCGGCTGCTGACTCACCGAGCTTGCGGCGCAGCCACGACACGTGAACATCAACGGTGCGGTCTCCCCCGCCCCAAGGAAGGTTCCACACGTCCGCCAGCAGGTTCGCCTTCGACACGACCTGCCCGGGACGCTGGGCGAGGTACAGCAGGAGGTCGAACTCCTTGCGGGTAAGAGTCAGCGGCACGCCTCCCAGATGGGCTTCGCGACCTTGCGGGTCGATGACGAGGTCAGCGATCCTTACCTCGCTGGGCCGTGCGTCCGCACCGGCACCATTTCGCCGCAGGACTGCGCGCACTCGGGCCAGCACCTGTGCTGCCGAGTACGGCTTGATGATGTAATCGTCCGCCCCGGCGTTCAGCAGTCGTACAACGTGGGTCTCGTCGTCGCGGGCTGTGGCGATGAGAACGGGCACGTCGCTCAGGGTGCGGATCATGGCCAGGATGTCTGCGCCGTCCAGGTCAGGGAGGCCAAGATCCAGGACGACAGCGTCAGGAGCGAACTCTGTGAGGCGTCCCAGCGCGTCACCGCCTCGGGCAACCGCTGCGACGGTGATCCCCTGCGCTGTCAGCGCCCGCGTTAACGCATCTCTGATGTCGTCGTCGTCCTCGACGAGCAGGATGCGTGTCATGGAGGTGAGCGTAGCCGTGCCGTGGCCGTCGCCCTGCGTCGTGACACCGCGTGTGTCACTGGACTCGCAGTGCGAGGGAAGGGCAAGCCATGGCGGTCTGGCGCGCGGCTTTGACCAACCGGGGCTCGACCTCAGCGCTGTCGATGATCGGGAAACCCCATTCGTCAAGGGTGACCTTCTCGGGGAGCAGTCGAGCGCAGAGCCCGTGCCCGTCGCAGCGGGTGAAGTCCACGGCGATGGTCGTCATCGGGTGCTCCTTGGGAGCGGCAGGATGTTCGATGGCGGGCGCCCGCAGGTGCCATGGACGCGGTGCACGTCGATGTCGGCGGGCAGCGCGACCAACGCTGACGACATGAACTGCACCGCTCCGTCCGGGTGGGCGCACGCTCCACGTCCACGAACTTGCTGCATCCGGTGGACGGCTTGTAGCTCGGACCCGGTCCCTTCAGCGAACGCCTGCATGTCGGCTGCCAGGGCGGGGAGGCCGAAGAAGCAGGGGCCGCACTGTCCTAGCGACTCTTGGGCGAGCCAGCGGCTGACAGCAGCGACCTCGGACAACACACACGTACCTGCGTACGGTCGGGCGATAACACCAGCACCGAGAGGTGCTCCGGCAGCGCACAGTGTGGCCCGGGTCACGGGTAGGTCGTGGGCGTTCCGGATCCATGTGCCGTGGTACCCACCGATCAGCACGGGGGCGTCAGCTTGTCCGGGAAGCAGCATCTCCAACGGCGTCCCGTTCGGGACCTCGATCACACCCGGGTGCCAGACGTCTCCGATGAGCGTCACCAGGCTGGTGCCGGGCTCGACGGGCGAACCAGTCCCGGCGTACGCGGCAGGTCCCACCGCTGCAAGCAGCGCAATCTGGGCGAACGTCTCGACGTTGGATGCAAAGGTCGACCGCTTGCCGACGCCGTGCGTGTGCGGGAGGTCGCGGCGGCCGCCGGGGCGCGCTGAGCCCGTGTTGAGACCGTTGATGACGGCACGGATCTCGCCACCGACGAACCCGTCGTCCGTGCGGGCCACGGACAGGTTCCTGGTGTCACGACGTTCTCGTGCGGCTCGAACCATCGACTCGTGTGCCCACACGTCGTGGACGGTGATCGTGATGTCGTGGGCCTCGAGTGCGTGAGCCACCGCGAGGGCACCGTCGATGATGAGGTGGGGTGCGGCCGTCATCAGGGTGCGGTCTTTGTGGCTAGCGGGCTCTCCCTCGCTGCCGTTGACCAGAATGTTGACGGACGTTCCGCTCGGCATCGCGTCGAGCTTGAGAGCCACTGGAAACGCTGCACCGCCACGTCCCAGCAGGTTGACGTCCCGCAGCGCTCTGGACAGCCAACTGCGACTTCTCAGCGCGGGGGTGCCGTGCATGGACCGGTGAAGGTCGTAATCAACATGGCCCACCTGCTCGACCCCTGCCAGGAGCCGGGGTGTTCCGAGTGCGCTGACCGGGTACACGTTCGTGCTGTCGATGATGGTCATGACCTGCTCCTTTCAAGGGTGCGGGCGACGGTCAACGGGACTTTAGAGGCTTGCGTACGGGCACGCAGCCGGACGACGGCTGCGGCTGCGACAGCCGCCCCGCAGACGATGTAGACGGCGGTAGACCAGAGAGTTCCGGTGTCGCTGCCCGCGAGGACGCCGTGCGCCATCGCGAGCGCCCATCCGACATACGCGGCCATGTGGACCGATCGCCAGGCTGCGGCTGCGCGCGCCGAGGTGGCCAGTCGTCCGCGCGCGGCGCCGGATACTGCGGCGAGGGTGATGGCGTAGACGCCGGCCGTTCCCAGGGCGAGCGCCACCGGGCGGTACCCGGCGGTGAACGGGATCAGCGCACCACTGATGCTGAGGTTCACGAAGGAGTCCATCACCAGGAGCACGACGTGCCCGCTCAGGGCGATGAGGCCGGTGATTGCGGCTGACCGGTGGGCCATCTGCATCAGGTAGCGACGGTCCATGTGTTTGGTATTCACCGCACGGGTGCGACTGGTCGTGAGTGCCCCCAAGACGGTCGATGCTGTGAAGGCCACTAGGGCGACGATCCCAGCGGCCCGTGCCAGGTACCAGAGGGTCATCAGGCGGCCCTGCTCTCTACGGGCCAAGCGCCGACCGTCTGGACGTGGCCGTCGTGACCGACGAGCCGTGCGGGGTGACCGCGTTCGGCGAGGAACACGGGCGCCTGGTCACCTAAGACGATGGCGGCGGTACTGGCGATGTTGGCGTCCACGGCAGTGGGTGCCCAGACCGTGACGGTGCGCCAGGGACTGTCAGCTGGTGCGCCGGTGCGGGGGTCGATGATGTGGTGAGCAGGCCCGGCTGACGTCCTCCAGCGACGCGCCGCGGTGGATGAGGTGGCTATCCCGCCTTTGGTCAGTCCGACCTGCTCGCCGGGCTGTCCGGCTTGCTCGCTCACGCTGATCTGCCACGGGCTGGTCTTGTGTCCGGCGACTGCGATGTCGCCGCCGATCTCCACGAGCACTGCGATACCGAGCGATGCTGCGATGTCGTGTGCGGCAGCGTCGGCGGTCCATGGCTTGGCTGTCGCACCGAGATCTAGAGCCATGCCTCTCGGCACGCCGACGCGGGACAGCTGGTGATCGATCTGGACGCAGCGCCAGTCGGCACGGCGCGGCCCTGTGTCACCGACGAGGACGACCTCGCGACCTCGAACAGTTGCGATGTCTTCGACGTATCCGGCGTGGATGACGTGAGAACCGACGGTCGGATCGACGAGACCGTCGGTCTGTGCGGCAGCGTCGAGCGCCACGTCGACCAGTGCGACGGCTCGCCGGCTGACGGGGATGAGACGCCCTCCGGCGTCGTTGATCCGGCTGACGTCCGACGTGACCACGAAGCGGCTGGCAGCGCCTTCGACGTCACCCATGAGGTCCATCAGGTAGCGGCGTGCCCGTGGAAGGGCTGAGGCCTCGGTGACGGTCAGCCG
>JBBSSC010000037.1:0-11204 GCA_038242465.1 Propionibacteriales bacterium
AGCGATCCGAACGTCCCGAATCGCTCGGCCGTGATCCGGCTTGCACCTGCAGGCCCGTCCGACACATCGAGCACGGTGCGCATGAGTCGGTCGGCAATCTCGTCGAACTCGACGAAATCAGTGAACGACTGGCTGAGCGTCTCGTGCACGAGCGCGATCGACCCCACGCGTCGCACGGCCTCTTCGAGTGCTGCACGGGCCTCGGGATTCTCCATCCGGCGTCCCTGCAGGCGCAACAGCGCCGCGACGGTCTGCAGATTGTTCTTGACCCGGTGATGGATCTCCCGGATCGTGGCCTCCTTCGACATCAGCTCGCGCTCGCGCAGGCGCAGCTCAGTGACATCGCGCAGCAGGATCAACGATCCGTCGCGTTGTCCGTCCGACCGCAGGGGGATAACCCGAAGCAATAGCGATGCGGCGGCGTTCTCGATCTCGGCCTCGGAGTTCTCGGCGCTGCTGAGCAGCCCGCGGGGACCCCGATCGGTGGGGCGGCGGCCGACCAGACGCGTCGTGACGTCGCCGAGATCGGTGCCCACGAGATCGCCGACGAGACCGAGCCGCCGGTACGCCGACATCGCATTGGGACTCGCATAGCGGACGGCACCGCTGGCGTCGATCCGTACGAAGCCGTCACCGACGCGCAACGAGTCTGCGAGCTCGGATCGTGCCCCCGGTACCGGGAACTCGCCTCGACGGATCATCTCGCCGAGCTCGCTGGCTGCCTCGAAGTACGACGTCTCCAGCGGGCTGGTCGTGCGGAACTCGGTCTCGCTGGACCGCCGGGCGATCGCCGCGATTGTGCGGCCGTCGCGGCGAACTGGGATGACTTCGACCAGGACGCGGGTTCCATCGGGGAGTTCCTGGACCTGCTCGGCCATGAGCTCGCCGGTGGAGAGCGCGAGTTCGAGACGGTCGTCGTGGCCGGACGGGATGAAGGAACCAGCGACATCCTCCAACAATGTCGTGGGTCCCGTGGTCGGACGGATCTGCGCGCCTGCCCACATGCCTTTGGCCTCGACATCGGGCACCCAGAGCACCAGATCTGAGAAAGACAGGTCGGCGATGATCTGCCAATCGGCAACGAGCGCGTGCAACCACGCGACGTCGTCGGCGGTCAGGGACGTCTGGAACTGCGCGATGTCATCCAGCGAAGGCACGAATTCAGACTAGTCGGCCCGCCGTGACACGATGACGGAGTGTCTGAGGCGTACTGGCAAGCCGTCATGCAGGACGGCATGCGTGTGCCCGCCGACCGCGGCCTCGACCAGTGCACGGTCGACCTCGTCGAGATGCTCGGCCATCGCAACCCCCGCCTCCGCGAGGATCTCGCTTACCCCCTGCTGACGACATGGATCACGCGCGGTGTGTACGACGATCTGCTATCCGGGCTGGGCGATGGCATCGCGCCGGGGCTGCGCCAAGGGCTGGGTCACGATGGCGACGTGTCGGTCCTGCGTCGCTCGTACAGCGCGCTGATGCTGGCCGAGATCATCGGCCACGACAACCAGGTGCAACTCATGAGCGCAGCTGCGGTGCTCGACTGGGGAGACCGGGCCACGGCCTGGTACGTGCGAGAGCAGGACCACCGCGGCTGGATCCCCGAGCAGGGCTGGGCCGATGCGATAGCGCACGGTGCCGATCTGCTGGCCGCCCTGGCGCGGTCGCGACACTTCGGCAGGCTCGAGCTGACGGTGTTGCTGGACGTCATGGCCGATCGGGTCCTCACCCCGACTGCCTACATCTGGAGGCACGGCGAAGACGATCGTCTCGCCTACGCCGTCATGACGGTCCTGCACCGCAATGCGCTCGACCCCAGCATCGTCGAGCCATGGCTCGCCCGCCTCGGCGAAGGCATCAAACCTCCCCGCACCCGCGGGCATCTTGAAGCCGAGTGGCCGCCTCCGAGCGTTCGAAACACCTCGTCATTCCTGCGGGCACTCCACCTGCAGCTGGCCCTAGGGGTGCAGGGACGCGACGACCTGCGTGCCGATGAGCTGTTCGCCGAGCAACCCGCGCATCGCGCGGATCTCCTGCTCGCGGTGCTCGACCAGATCCGCGCCGAGCAACCCTGGCTGTACCGACCCACGACGCGCGCGCGGCCGGTCTCTGACTGAGCTGCTGCCGATTGACCCGGCAGGGACCCCTACCGTCAAGTAACCTGCGTCACATGACGACTGAGCCGACGACGCCCGCCCCGCCGCACGGTGGCGTCCATGCCCTTAAAGTGGCCCGCGCGCATGGCGTGGACGTGATGTTCACCCTGTCGGGAGCGCACGTCTTCCCGATGTACGACGCCGCGGTCACGACCGAGCCGGCAATGCCGATCGTCGACGTGCGACACGAGCCCACCGCGGTGTTCGCAGCCGAGGCGATCGGCAAGCTGACCCGCACGCCAGGTCTCGCGGTGCTGACGGCCGGACCCGGCGTCACCAATGGCGTGAGCCCCGTGGCCCAAGCCAACTTCGCCGGTTCCCCGCTCGTCGTGATCGGCGGCCGCGCCCCCAACAACCGCTGGGGCACCGGCAGCCTTCAGGAAATCGATCATCCGCCGATCTTCCAGTCGATCTCTAAGTCCGCCACGACGGCGCGCGCTGTCGATGACATCGCTCCGACGGTCGATGACGCCTTCACCCTCGCGGGTTCGTCGCACCGCGGTCCAACGTTCGTCGACATCCCGATGGACGAGTTCTTCAACAGCACCGACACCATTCATACCTCGACGGGCAGGTCGCGGACCATTATCGAGCCGGACGCCGACTCGCTCCGGGAGATCGCGGGTCTGCTCGCGTCATCGGCGCGTCCGGTCCTGGTGCTGGGCACCGATGTGTGGGCCGATCGGGCCGAAGATGCAGCCCTGCACTTCGTGATCGAGACCGGCATCCCTGTCATCGCCAATGGCATGGGCCGCGGCATCATCCCCGGCGGCCACCCGCAGCTCGTGACGAAGGCGCGTTCGACCTCGTTCAGCCAGGCAGATCTGGTCATCGTCGTGGGCACCCCGCTCGACTTCCGGCTCGGCTACGGGATCTTCGGCGGAAAGGACGGCGCGACGCCCGCCCAGACCGTCCATCTCGCCGACTCCCCCGGCCAGGTCTCATCGCATGCCAAGATTGCCGGCTCGGCGTCCGGAGACCTGTCGACGATCTTCACGGGACTGCTCTCAGCACTGCAGTTGGCCGCGGGAAGAAGGCCAGACTGGGCCCCGTGGCTCTCGACGCTGCAGAACGAGGTGGCGGAGGCAGTCGAGCGAGACAACGCACTGCTGCGCGCCGACAGCGATCCCATTCATCCCGCACGTATCTACGGTGAGCTCCTCCCCCGCCTCGCCGACAACGCCGTCGTGATCGGCGACGGCGGCGACTTCGTGTCATTCGCCGGCAAGTTCGTCGAGCCGAAGCGGCCCGGCGGCTGGCTCGATCCCGGCCCGTACGGGTGCCTCGGTGCGGGCATGGGTGCCGCGATGGCCGCACGGATCGCGAGGCCGTCGAGCCAGATCGTCCTGATGTACGGCGATGGCGCCGCCGGCATGTCGCTCATGGACGTCGATACCTTGGTCCGGCACAACCTGCCGATCGTCATGATCGTGGGCAACAACTCGGCATGGGGCCTTGAGAAGGGGCCCATGCAGTGGCTCTACGGCTACGACGTCGCCGCCGATCTGGCACCACACACGCGTTACGACCAGGTTGTGACGGCACTGGGCGGGGGCGGCGAGATGGTCACCGATCCGAACCAGATCGGTCCGGCGCTCGACCGCGCCTTCGCATCGGGCATCCCATATCTCGTCAACGTCATGACCGACGTCGATGCCGCGTATCCCCGGGCCACCACGGGGATCTGACTGAGGTTAGCCTTAGTTGGTGCCTGCCGATGCCCCGCCTCAATCCGCAGCGGCACTCCTCCAACGGTCTCTGAGTCGCCATCGACGCAAGCTTGCCGGCGCATACGCCCTGATCTCGACGTGGCTGCTGTGCGAGACGCTGGTACCCGTTGTGATCGGCGTCATCATCGATCGCGCGGTGGCCACCGGGGACGTCGGCGAGCTCGCGATGTGGGGCAGCGTGCTCGTGGTCCTCTTCATCGTCCTGAGCTACGCGTACCGGTTCGGTGCGCGCCTCGGTGTCGAAGCGATGCAGGGCGAGATACATCTGCTGCGGGTCGAGGTCACCGAACACGTGCTGGGCCCAGGCGGAGCCCGCACCGGGTTGCTGCCCGGCGAGACGCTGTCGATCGCGACCTCAGACGCCGAAACGATCGGCGAGTTTGTCTGGCAGGTCGGCTACACCTTCGCGGCCCTGGTCGGCGTCGTGGTCAGCGCCATCGTGCTAATCCGAATCGATCCGACGATCGGCATCGTCGTGATGGTCGGTGTGCCGCTCGTGCTCGTGATCATCCAGGTCCTCACTCCGCTCATCGCCCGCCACACGAGCGATCAGCAGGCCGGTATCGCCACCGCGACTGGTATCGCGACCGATCTCGTCAAAGGGCTGCGACCGCTCAAGGGCGTCGGCGCCGAGGATGTCGCGACCGCGCGCTATCGGCGGCACAGCGCCGCGGCCCGTGATGCCAGCATCCGCACCGCGACCTCGGTCGGCTACCTCTACGGGCTCACCGCAGCCCTGAGCGGCTGCTTCCTGGCGATCGTCGCGTACCTCGCCGGCACCCGTGCCCTCGACGGCACGATCAGCATCGGCGAGCTCATCGCGATCGTCGGCCTGACGCAGTTCCTTGCCGAGCCCATCAGCGGGCTCGGCAGGACCCGTGCCCAGCTGGCCGCCTCGTACGCATCATCGCGGCGCGTCGTCGACTTCCTACGCACTCCGCCGCTCGCGAGCTCGGGTCTCGTCGGACTGGATGATGCGCTGCACGAGCTCTCTGTCTCGGCCCTGACGACCGGCCCGCTCGTCAATCTGACCCTGACGGCTCGTTCTGGCGAGATGCTCGGGATCGTGCTCGACGACAGCGGCAGCGGCGATGCCCTCGTGCGGCTGCTGCGCGGCGAGATCGCGCCGGACGACCGCACAGGCACCGCCACTCTCGGCGGTCGCGCGCTCGACACGCTCACGACCGACGCCCTGCGGTCGCGGGTCGTCGTGAGCCAGCACCACGTTGACCTGTTCGAGGGCACGCTGCGCTCGACGATCGACCCGGACGATGCGCTCGACGCCAACCAGCTGGCCGAGATCCTCGAGGCCTCCGCCGCGAGCGATGTCGCGGACCTGCATCCAGACGGACTCGCACAATCGATCTCCGCAGGTGGCGCGACGTACTCGGGCGGCCAGCGCCAGCGCATCGCGCTCGCCCGAGCGCTCGCGACCCGGGCCCCGATCCTCGTGCTCTCGGAACCTACAAGCGCGGTCGACGCCATGACGGAGCAGCGCATCGCCGACGGCATCCGGGCGCTCCGCCACTCCGAGGCATCCACGCTGACCACCGTCGTGATGACGTCCAGTCCGGCCATCCTGGCCGCCGCCGACCGTATCGTGATGATCAGCGCTGGCCACGCAGTGGGCGAGGGAACGCATCACGAGCTCGCTCGACGCGACGACTATCGCCAGGCAGTGCTGCGATGAGCCGCGATCTGCTGCCGATCGCCACCCGGCGCGACACGACCTGGCTGGCCGCGACCCTGCTGCGCTCGCACCGACGTCCGCTCATCGTCTCTGCCGTGGCCTTCGTCGTCGCGGGGCTGGCCGGTCTGGCCGCACCCTGGGTGCTCGGCGACATCGTCGACGCCGTGACGTCCGGCGACGATTCGACCCGCATCCGTGACGGCGCCCTGACGATCGCTGCGGCCGGGTTGATCGCCGGAGTCGCGACCTCCCTGTCTGTGACCTTCTTGGCCAAGGCCGGGGAGCCGGCGCTGGCCGATCTGCGCGAGCAGGCCCTCGACCGTGCGATGCACCTCGACAGCATCCGCCTGGAAGAAGCCGGGGCGGGCGACCTCCTCTCACGGATGGGCGATGACGTCCGCACACTGGCCCGATCACTGACGCAAATCATGCCGCTGCTGATCGGCTCGTTCATCGCGGTCGTCTTCACGGCAGGTGGCCTATTCGCCCTCGACTGGCGACTCGGCCTTGCGGGCCTGGCCACGGCACCCTTCTACGCCCTCGGCCTGCGCTGGTACCTGCCCAAGTCCGGCCCGTACTACCGGCGCGAGCGCATCGCTCAGGGCGAACGCGCCGAAGCGCTCGTCAATGGCCTACAGGGCTCCTCGACGCTGCGTGCACTCTCGCGTGAACGCGCCCAGATCGACCGCATCACGCACCACTCCAAGCACGCTATGTCCATCACCCTCGACGTCTTCAATCTGCTGACGCGATTCGGCGCGCGCACCAACCGATCCGAGCTGATCGGGCTCAGCCTCGTGCTGGCGACGGGCTTCCTACTGGTGCGGGACGATCTCGTGTCGGTCGGCGCGGTCACCGCCGCCGCGCTGTACTTCCACCGGCTGTTCAACCCCATCGGCGCGCTACTGATGATCTTCGACGATGTGCAGTCGGCCGGCGCTTCGCTCGCCCGTCTCGCTGGGGTCGCGATGCTGACGCCCGTTGCAGCCCCCTCGACGCCCTCGCCCGTGCACGACGGCCGGCTCGAACTGCTCGCAATCGGGCACGAGTACACCGAGGGCCAGCCCGTGCTGCGCGATGTGACGGTGCGGATCGCAGACGGTGAGCGCATCGCACTGGTCGGCGCGACGGGTGCCGGAAAGAGCACGCTGGGGGTTATCGCTGCCGGGCTGCTCGAACCGGGCTTTGGCGCGGTCACGGTCGGCGGCGCACCTCTGGCATCGCTCGACCCATCGCACGTCCGCGCAGCCATCGCGCTGGTCACGCAGGACGTCCACGTGTTCTCCGGGACGGTCCGCGAGAACGTCGACCTGGCCCGGCCAACGGCCGACGATGCGCAGATCCACGCGGCACTCGCCACCGTCCTGGCTACCTCGTGGGTCAAGGCACTAGCCGATGGACTCGACACCGTCGTGGGCGATCACGGCCATCCACTCACGCCGTCCCAGGCGCAGCAGCTGGCTCTCGCCCGCATACTGCTGCACGATCCACTTGTCGTGGTGCTCGACGAGGCCACGGCCGAGGCCGGTTCCAGCGGGGCTCGCGAGCTCGAGGCCGCGGCCATCGCGGTCACCGAGGGACGCACGTCGCTGGTCGTCGCCCATCGGCTCACCCAGGCGCAGACGGCCGATCGGATCATCGTGATGCACGAGGGACGCATCGTCGAGGAAGGCACGCACGAGCAGCTGGTCGCGTCGCGTGGACGCTACGCAGCGCTCTGGGCCGCCTGGTCGTCGTGATCCTCTTGCCTGCACCGTCCCTGCCCGACTCCCTCTAGATTGGGGGCATGGAGACGGCATCGGTCACTCATACGGTCACTTCGGCAGACACCGCCTCGGCCCTGGGATCAGGTGATCTCGAGGTGCTGGGCACACCCCGCGTCCTGGCATGGTGCGAGGAGGCGACGTGCGCAGCGCTCAACCTCTCCCCCGGCCAGACCAGCGTCGGCACGCGGGTCGACATCGAGCACCTCGTGGCGAGTCCGCTAGGTGCGGAGGTCACAGCCACCGCGACCGCAGTGCATACCGACGGACGTCTGGTCCGCTTCCAGGTCGTTGCGCTAGATGCCTCAGGGACTTTGCTGGCCACCGGCGAAGTGCGTCGGGTCATCGTCGACCGGGAGCGATTCCTGGCGCGAATCACCCCTGTGGGACACTGAGCTGATGATTTTGAGGAGGACACCATGAGCAAAAGAGGCCGGAAGCGTCGCGCACGCGCCAAGAAGGGCGCAAACCACGGCAAGCGCCCCAACTGCTGATCTGGCGCACCAAGCGCCAGTCGCACCAGCAAAGCCCCCGCCCTCCTGGGACGGGGGCTTTCGCCATGTGCGGGGTCGAGGTCTAGCTGCTCCTCTGCTCGGTGATCTGGATCTGCACCGTGCGGATCGACAGCAGCACCTTCTGTCGCAGCGGATCGGGAGCGATCTCGGAGCACGAGCGCGAGACCAACGTCTTGACGACCCGCTCGAGGTCGTACTCGGTCAGACACGTCGTGCAATCGTCGATATGCGTCTGGATCTCAGCGCAGCTCGCAGTGTCGATCTCCTGATCGATGAACAGGTAGAGATTCTCCAGGGCTTTCTCGCAGTCGGGGCCATCGCAGTTACCCATCGCAGAATCGGTGCTCACGACTTGTCACCCACTCCCGCAACGGCCATGCCACGATCGCGAGCATAGTCGGCCAGCATCTCGCGAAGCATCCTTCGGCCGCGGTGCAGCCGGGACATCACGGTGCCGATAGGAGTGTCCATGATCTGGGCGATCTCCTTGTAGGGAAAGCCCTCGACATCAGCCAGGTAGACCGCGTAGCGGAAATCATCGGGCAACGCCTGCAGCGCATCTTTGACATCGCTGTCAGGGATGTGCTCGAGCGCTTCCATTTCGGCGGACTTGAGCCCCGACGAACCATGCGACTCGGCCCGCGCGATCTGCCAGTCCTCGATCTCGTCGGTGACCTGCTGCGGCTGGCGCTGCTTCTTGCGGTACGAGTTGATGTACGTGTTGGTGAGGATGCGGTACAGCCAGGCTTTGAGATTCGTGCCGGGCCTGAACTGGTGGAAGGCGCTGAACGCCTTCGAGAACGTCTCTTGGACGAGGTCTTCGGCATCGTGTGGGTTGCGCGTCATGCGCAGCGCGGCGGAGTACAGCTGGTCGAGGAACGGCAGCGCGTCTGCCTCGAAGCGAGTCTGCCTCTGCTCCGGCGTCTCGGTCTCCCGAAGATCGGGAACCTCTGGAATTTCAGGTGTGACTGTCATTGCCTCCCAGCCTACTCCCGGCGTGGGACGTCTGCGCAGCGGCGTGATCGGGCGATCGGCAGCGCGTGTGTCTATCGGCATATGTCCTCCTGCCGAGTTCAACGGTCGCATGGGCCGCGCTATTCCGGGGACAGCGGTGCAATCAGCTCGCGGCCGTTGTTGCGAACGTTGTTGACGGCCGTCGAGACCGGGTACGCCGCGAGCCGGCCCGGAGCGGCCGGCATCAGCAGCCCGAGCAGATTGTCGTTGCTGGACGGCGCAGGATCGAGCCACGAGGCGTATGCATCGGGCTCGACGAACATCGGCATCCGTTCGTGGACGTGGCCGAGCTCGTCGATGGCCGTCGTGGTAAGGATCGTGTAGCTGACGATCCACTCGCCGGACTCGCGGTCTTTCCAGAACTCGTAGAGGCCCGCCATCGCGAGCACCGAGCCATCTTTCGGGGTGATGTAGAACGGCTGCTTGACGGGCTTCTTCTCGCCTTCTCGGGGCTCAGCGGAGTACCACTCGTAGTAGCCGTCGGCGGGGATCAGCGCGCGCCGACGGGCGAAGGCCTTCTTGAAGGCGGGCTTCTCGGCGACCGTCTCGGACCGGGCGTTGATCATCCGGTTGCCGATCGACGCATCCTTGGCCCAACTAGGGATCAGGCCCCAGCGGGCCGTCAGCAACTCGCGCTGCGGTGGCGCCGCAGAGTCATCGCCCCGCCGTCCGATGACGATCGGCGCGAGCTTGGTGGGTGCCATGTTGAAGTCAGCCTCGAGCTCGACGAACGAGTTGGCCAAATCGATCTCGAAGGCCTGGTTGAGTGACGCCGCAGTCTGGGTCGTCGCATAGCGCCCGCACATGAGCCCAGCCTGTCACAGGCGGTCGACAGCCCGCGTTCGCACAGCCCCTATTCGCACAGCCCCTATTCGCACAGCCCCTATTCGCACAGCCCCTATTCGCACAGCCCCGCGAGCACCTGAGCGATGCCGTCCACGGAAGCCGGGAGGCGCTCAACCCAGAGACGAGGCTGGCCGTGATCTGTCGGCATCCGGTCGAGCAGCAGGGCGAGCAGGCTCATCGTCGTGTCGGTGGCACATTCGTTGCTCACCAGTACGGCGAAGCGCCGCGGCGTGAGCTGCGCGAAGGTCTCCTCGCCCGTGAACAGTGCTTTCAGCACCTCCGCGACGTCGAGCGCGCGCAGCGCCAGCTCCAGCTCATGGCTTGAGGACGATCTCGGGAACTCGATGACCACGAGGGCGTTGACATCACAGACGCGTCCGCCCGAACGCTGGGCACCTCGATAGATCTCGGTGAGGCGCGCTCGTATGTGCGGAACCGTCGCCAGCGAGGTCAGCGGATCGTCACAAGCAATGTCGGCGTGATAGATCAATGCCATCTCGGCCCAGGCGACAGCGGCGGCACGCACAGCCGGATACTGCGGTGCATCCGGCGCGAAGGCCCGTTCGACGTGGTCGAGCACCTCATAGAGCGGTACGCCCAGTCGTGCTGCATTCGCTCCGATGTCACGTGCGGCGTGCACGACATCTGACGTGGGATCGCGCACGGCATCCCGAAGCAGTCCGACGTCTAGGCCGGAACTGGACATACGGTGCTCCCCTCGCGATCGGACACCCATGAGACGGATGACCCACATGGTCATGACGCGGAATGAATCGACGGCTGCACCGCGACTTGCCTGAGCCGACGCTTCGGGTATGAATAGGGCATGACCCTCCTCCGTGCCGCGGCCCGCCCGATGCTCGCTTCGATGTTCGTTTACGGGGGCGCGATGGCGCTCAAAGCACCCGGAGCGCGGGCAGCCAAGGCCCAGCCCGTCGCCGATGTGATCAAGAAGATCGCACCTCAGCTTCCCGTCACCGGCTCCAACCTGACGCGCACCAACGGCGCCCTGCAGCTGACTGCAGGACTCGCGCTGGCAACCGGCCACTTCCCACGGCTGGCAGCGCTCGTGCTCGCCGCTACGTTGCCGCCCACGACACTCGCGGGCCATCGGTACTGGGACGAGACCGACCCTGCGGCGCGCGCCAACCAGCGCATCCACTTCATCAAGAACGTGTCGATGACCGGCGGCCTCCTGATGGCGACCCTCGACCCCGACCCGCACAAGAAGTTCATCGGCCGCCGCGCCAAGGACAAGGTCACCGACGCCGCAGCATCCGTCGCCGATCAGCTGGACCACCTGCGTAGCTAGCCAGGGTTCCTCGGTCACTCACCAAGCGGCTTTGCCAGTCACCCCGTGCTACAACGCTTGGTCAACGGCGAAACCGGGGGGGGCCTCATGGGAAACCGACGACGGCGCGGGCAGATAGGCTGGGGGCAATGACCGCCCCTTTGCCTTGGCTCGCGCCGTACCGCGACTCGCCCTTCGTCGG
>JBBSSC010000038.1:0-11035 GCA_038242465.1 Propionibacteriales bacterium
CCGTTCAGCCACCCATAGAAGAGGCCAACCCATGCTTGTCGCACACGCGCTCACCCTTGTCGATGCACGCTCATCGGTTGCTGCTCTCGCCGACCGTGCGAAAACGTTTGAGGCCACGGTCGAGTACGAACGCGTCCTCCTCCAGCTCGACTTCATCCACGGCGGCGACTCCCCCGCTTTGGACACCGCAGGTCTCGACGCCGATTCCGCGCATCTCTTCGAAGCCGCTTCAGCGTCGATCGAGAAGCTCGAGACTCACGGCATTGATGGTCTCCAGATCGAGCTGGCGCTCGACATGCTGGAGGTCGCCCGAGACAAAGACCTTCCCTGATGTACGGGGAGAACACGGATCTGCTTCGCGCCGAGCTCGCCACGCTGTTGCGTCAACACCGCATCCAGCAGCGGCTCGGCGGCAAAGGCCTGCACAGCCTGCCGGAGACAACGACCGTGCAGCAACGCTGGGAACTGGGCCAGCAGATCTCCCGGTATCGCCGAGGCGTGCTCATCTGGTGCGTCCAGGCAACTCGTGCAGCGAGCCCGCATCTCAACACCGACAGCTCTCGGGGCCCGGCCCGCGGCCCTGCCGGCGACCTGCACCGACAGCTCAGTGCGGCCATCACCGCATGCAGCTCCGACATGCCCACTCTCGATGAGCTGGCTACACCTCAGGAGTTCGCCATGGTCGAGTCATGGCGAATGGCGGCCAGAACCGCTGCACTCGGAGAACACGACTTCGGTACGGCCGCCCAGTCCGGGATGCTCAGCGAAAGCCAACGCCTGACCGTCCTGCAGGACGCAGCAGCAGTCACTCGAGGCCTCGTCGGCCTTGACCGCCGCTACGTTCGCATTCCCGGTTGGGAGCGGCTCAAGGGTCGCGATCGTCTTGGGCAGACTGCCGAGGACTGCGCGGGGCTAACCGGAGACGTCGAACCGGACTACAGCGTCGACCTTCGGGGATGGAGCCCACGCCTCAGAGCCGTGATCGACGGCGATCAGGCCCAGCCGGGAGTGGCCGGCATCCTGCAGGGAGAACACAACCTGTTGGTCGGCCTCCAGCGGTTTCCCGATGCCCACAGTCTGCGACTGGTTTTTGACTCCCAGAGGATCGTCTCGCACGAGGTCGCTGCACGGGTCAAAGCCTTCGACCCACTCTTTGCTGAACGCTGCGAGGACCGCGCCGAGCTCTTCGGGGCGCTCATTCGCGAGACCCGTGACCTTCGTGGTCTTCTGGGTGACGGTCGACCGGCCGCAGCACAAGCGGGGATCGTCGCAACCCGGACGCGAAAGCTGCCAAGCGCGAAGGACCACGACCGCGAGCTACTCTCACAGCTGGGTGGTCTCTTCGACCGTGTCGATGCTCGCCTTGCCGACGTCATCGAGCGCGGAGCTAAACAGCGTCTGTATCTGGTGCGCGAGAAGTTGCCACAGCTTGCCGCCCATTCCGAAGGTCTGATCCATAGCCCGGCCGCGATCTACTCCCCCATCGATTCACCCCTGCAGACCGAAGTTCTTGAACTCGCTCGGACCCGCCTGCGGCCGCCGCCGCAATCACTCGAGATCTCTCCGGACGCGGCACGAAGCAGGCTCGACTTCGAGGAAGCCATCGTCCACCGCCCGCCCATCCGCGGAGTTCCTGATGTCCCACGTGTCTGATCTGCCTGTATCTGGCGAGCACGGATGTCTCCTGACGATCACGGAGGCAGCGGCGTACCTGAACGTCCCGAGACGGTGGGTGTCCGAGGCCGTCCGTCTGCAGCGGGTGCGCTGCACCCGAATCGGCAAGCACGTGCGCTTCCGGCCCGAGCATCTCGACGAGCTGATCGAAGCTGGCGAGCAACCTGTACTTGGCCCGCCGTCCCTGACCCTGGTGTCGACCCAGCAGCACGGCAGCGGCCGCTCTCGCCTATGAGCCAGCGCGCGCGTTGCCGCTGACCAGCCGAAGCGCTGGACGGATCTGGCCACCCTGCAATGCAATCTGGATGATGTCGGTGATCAGCTCGTCGCCAACGGGCAACAGATGACCGTAGGTGTCGATCGTCGTCGTGATCGATTCGTGTCCCAGACGCGCCTGGATGTGGGGCAACGGTGCACCGCCTGCCACGAGCCAGGCCACGTGGGTGTGGCGCAGGTCGTGGAAGCGAAACGGTGCGACACCCGACTCCTTCAACAGCGCATTGAGCGGCAACCAGATCCGCTCGTAGAAGTCGCTGTTGTGCAATGCCAGGCCAGTCGGCGAGGTGAACACGAAGTCGTCCGCGGCACGGCCCAGCACCAGCGGTCGCAGCATCTCGACGACGGCCGGAGCGATGCTGACCGTGCGACGAGACCGCGGTGTCTTGGTGTTGCCCAGGTGGTGCTGGCGCATGGCGTGCTTGGAGCCCACCTGCTTCTTGAGCCACCCCGGCACTTCGGTCTCGCCGTCCTCCCCATCGCGCTTCCACGCCTTGTTGACCCGGACGGTGCCGTGGACCAGATCTACGTCGCCGCACCACAAGGCCGTGACTTCGCCAAATCGCAGGCCGGTGCTCACCGCGAACGTCAGCAGGTCACCGTGCTTGCCAGCGAGGCGGACCGCGGTGCGCAGCTCCTCCTCGGTGAGGAACCGCAGCTCTGCCTGCGACTGTCTGACCCGCGACCTCTTGGGTGCGGTTCGAGCACACGGGTTGACGGTCACGTGTTCTTGTTCGGCGGCATAGTTGAAGACGCCAAAGAGCAGCCCGTGGTAGTTGGCCTTGGTCTTCAGCGACCGGTCCCAGTCGATCAGCCAGGCCTTGATATCGCGCTCGGCAATCGCATCGACTTTCCTGCTGAAGATCCGCACGCCCCGAACCTCGATGCCAGCCAGCAATCGGACCTGGGCCAGGTAGCGCTTGCGCTGTCCGGGCGCCAGATCGACGATCTGGCGCACGTATTCCTCTCCCACTTCCGCGAAACTTGGAGGGGCGAGGTGGCGGACCTCGGTCCGGACCCGGACGAAGCCCTCGCCCTTGACCCAGCCGTCGGGCCAGTGCTGCCCGGCGGCGTCGACCATCTGCTTGAAACCGTCGGCGCGAGCTCTGTTCTGCGCGTCGCTTCCTGCGCTGAAGGTTTCCTTCTCTCGCCGGGCTCCACGACCACCGCCAAGGCGCCACATCACTCGTGCGGAACCTCCACCCTCGGCTCGTTGTCGCTCTTCGATCCATGCCATTGCTCTGCTCCTCTGACCCTTTGAGGTGTCATCGGTGCAACGTCCGAGGCCTACGTGTGCCCCCATGGTGCCCCCATGGCGACAAATGCAATATGGCCCCAACTGTGTCTTCACAGTTCAGGGCCACGATCGCTGGTGTGAAACAAGGCCCCCACACCGGCGAGAGTGTGAGGGCCTTGAGTGTCCGAGGGGGGACTTGAACCCCCACGCCCCTTACAGGGCACTAGCACCTCAAGCTAGCGCGTCTACCATTCCGCCACCCGGACATGCGCTCAAGTTCAGCGCGATGCAGCACTGAACTGTAACAAAGGCCGCCCGACCTACTATCACCCGGCCCCTCCCATCAGCGTTCCGCAGCGATCAGATGCGCGGGACCTCCTGCGATGCCAGCTTTTGGAGCTCATCGAGATGGTCGTCGACCTGATCCAGGTCGTATCCGGGACGCATCCGGACAGGTGTGAAGGCCACGTCGCGGATGCGCGCAGCAACCTCAAGATTGGGCAATCGCGCGTCTAACCAGGGGCGGATCTCGACGAGGAACGCGTCGACTTCGGCGATGTCGTACGACTCGCGAAAGCGGGTAAGGCGGAACGTTGGTGTCTCGGGTGCGCTCATCAGGCCACTTTGTCATGAGCCGAATCCCGGCCATCACAGCAGGAAGCCCCGGGAAGTATGAGTTCCCGGGGCTTCCCGTGATCGAGGTGATGCTCTCTCTCGGTCCCGAATCGTTGCCCGCACCCGCCTGCCGCATCACCGACTGGCTGCCATTGGCTTGCGCCGCCGACCATAGGATTGGTTCCCGGTTCGTTCTTGCTCTCCCGAAGGAGGGCGATACGTCATTTGTAGACCTGGAGACGAGGTCTGCGCAAGGGCCTTTTGTCATGTTTTCCAGGAAGTTTTTCGCGAGGACTCGATGTCCACAATGTGATGCAGGTCACCCACAGTGTGACGTTGGTTACCCACAGGTTGTCCACAGATGTGGACGGACTCTTAACCCGCCCTTGAGACTCACAGATATGTCGAGATCGCATGGATCACGAGACCCGCCAGACCACCCACGACCGTGCCGTTGATGCGGATGAACTGGAGGTCCCGGCCGACGTGCAGCTCGATGCGCTCGGCGGTCTCCTTGCCATCCCAGCGGTTGACCGTCGCCGAGATGATCGTGGCGACCTCGTGGCCGTAGTTGTTGACCGCATAGGCCGCAATGTTCGAGATCGTCGAGTCGACGCGCTCGCTGAGCGTCTCGTCCTCGATGAGCCGGTGACCGAGCCGATCGAGCTCCTCTGTGGCCCGGGTGCGAAGCAGTCCGGTGTCGTCGCCGAGCGAGCCGATCAATGCGCGACGCAGCGCGTCCCACAGCTGCACGGATGTCGTGCTGACGCCCGGCTGCGCGAGCATCCTGACCTTGAGCCGTTCGAAGCGCTCCATCGTGTCGGGATCGTGCTGGAGGCCGCGGGCCAGCTCACGCAGCCACTTGTCCAGGGCAAGGCGGGCCTGGTGGTCCGGGGTGCGCGAGATCTCGGCGACCCACTCGACGACCTGATCGTGCACCCAGGTCGCGATCCGCTTGTCGAGCCACTGCGGGGTCCACGACGGTGCGCGATTCTCGATCAGCAACGCGACCTCGTCATGGTTCTCGAGCAACCAGCGACCGAGCTCGTCGACCGCCAGATCGACGAGGCCGCGATGTGCGTCGTCGCGCAGCACCTCCTCCAGCAGTTGCCCCACGACCGGGCTCAGCTCCTCCTCCTGCAGGCGAGGGATCAGCGCCTCCTGCACCACCGCGGCCACATCCGACTCCCGGACGTGTGAGAGCGCATCGGCTGCGATACGCGAGCCCTCGCGGACGATCCGGTCGGCGTGCTTGCCGTCGACGAGCCACTCCCCGACCCGTCGGCTGACGCCTGCCGAGCCGATCCGCTCGCGGATGACGTCCTCACGCAGGAAGTTGTCGGCGACGAACTCCTGCAGGCTCTCCCCCAGCGACTCCTTGCGGTTGGGGATGATCGCGGTGTGCGGGATCGGTAGCCCGAGAGGACGGCGAAACAGCGCCGTGACGGCGAACCAGTCGGCGATCGCGCCGACCATCGCGGCCTCTGCGCCGGCATTGACGTATCCGAGCCAGCCCGAACCGTGCCCGTGCGTCAGGACGTAGATGATCGCGGCGAGGATCAGCAGCGAAAGGGCCAGCGCACGCATGCGTCTGAGCCCCCTGAGCCGCACGGCATCCCCGGCCGAAAGGCCTTCCGGCATCGCGAAACTGGCACCCGATTGCGTCGTCGTCACACCGAGACACTATCCGCGTGCGGGCCGCTCCGCGCTGCGTAGACTGCCGTGCATGAGCTTCAACGAGGGTGCGAATCTCGACACGAGTCAGGTCACCGGCGGCGGTGGATCACGCGGCGGGCTCGCGATCGGCGGCGGAGTCGGCGGCATCGTCATCGTCCTGATCGGCATGTTCCTCGGGGTCGACCTCACCGGCGGCTCGACCGGAAGCCCGTTCGACACCGGCCAAGTGCAGACTGCCGGTACCGAGTCGAGCACCTCGTTCGACCAGTGCAAGACCGGCGCGGACGCCAACCGCGACACAACCTGCCGGATCATCGGCACGGTCAACAGCGTCCAGGACTACTGGACAGAGGCCCTGCCCGCCGATGTCCAGCGTCAGTACCGCGAGGCCAAGACCGTCATCTACTCCAGCGCGACGCAGTCGCCATGCGGCACCGCCTCCAACCAGACCGGCCCGTTCTACTGCCCGAGCGACGAGCGCATCTACATCGATGCGAGCTTCTTCGACGAGCTCACCTCGCGCTTCGGCGCCGATGACGGCGCACTCGCGCAGGAGTACGTCGTCGCGCACGAGTACGGGCACCACGTCGAGAACATCCTCGGCATCCTCGCGAAGGGCCAGGACGGCAAGACCGGCCCCCGCAGCGGCGGCGTCCGCATCGAGCTGATGGCCGATTGCATGGCCGGCGTCTGGGCCAATCACGCGTCGACCACTGAGGACGCCGACGGCAACACGCTGCTCAAGCCCCTCACACAGGACGACATCGACTCGGCTCTGTCCGCTGCCGCGGCGGTCGGCGACGACCACATCCAGGAGGATCTCGGCGGTGGCACGGTCAATCAGGACAGCTGGACCAACGGCTCGAGCGAGTCACGCCAGCGCTGGTTCATGACCGGCTACGAGGCCGGCACCGTCAACGCGTGCGACACCTTCGCGACGAACGACCTCTGACCCCGGTGTCCGACCGCAGGCTGAAGATCGAGATCTGGATCGTCATCGGCCTGTCGCTCGGCGCATCCGGCGTCTACGCGCTGGTCAACCTGATCCGCAAGGCCACGCTGCCCGGCGGGCTCCGCGACCAGACCGCGACTCTCAACTCGTCGCGCGACGACCGCGAGATCTTCGATTTCATCTTCCAGATCCTCAACATCGGCTTCGCACTCGTACCGGTCGCGCTGGCGCTGTACCTGCTGTCGCTCGACCCGGTGAAAGAGCACGTCAGCGAGCGCCTGGGCTTGGATCGAGCGCGCCCGAGGTTCGACCTCCTGTGGGGCCTTGGCCTCGCCGCCGTCATCGGCCTGCCCGGGCTCGGTTTCTACGGCATCGGACGCCTGCTGGGGGTCACGGCAGAGATCATTCCCGCGCCCGACATCTCGTACTGGTGGACCATCCCAGTGTTGATCCTGGCCGCCCTGCAGAACGCGATCCTCGAAGAGGTCATCGTCGTCGGCTACCTGATGACGCGCCTCAAGCAGCTGCGTTGGGGCACCGGCGCGACGATCGTCGCATCCGCAGCCCTCCGCGCTAGCTATCACCTCTACCAGGGGGTCGGCCCAGGTTTCGGGAACTTCCTGATGGGGCTCGTCTTCGGCTACTGGTTCCACCGATCTAAGCGCGTCATGCCGCTCGTCATCGCGCACACCGTGATCGATGTCGTAGCCTTTGTCGGCTACTTGCTGCTCGCCGATACGCTTGGACTGAAGTGACTCGACTGAATTGAACAGGGCCTGCGCATGAAGATCGAGTACGACACAGCCCTACCCATCGCTGCCCGGCACGATGACATCGCCGCCGCGATGCGCGATCACCAGGTCATCGTCGTGGCCGGCGAGACGGGCTCTGGCAAGACGACGCAGCTGCCCAAGATCGCATATGAACTGGGACGCCGCTCGATCGCCCACACGCAGCCCCGACGCATCGCAGCACGCTCGGTAGCCAAGCGGATCGCCGACGAGTGCGACGTCGAGCTGGGCGCCGAGGTCGGCTACGCCGTGCGTTTCGACGACCAGACCAGCGCCGACACCGCGATTCGGCTCGTCACGGACGGCCTGCTGCTCGCCGAGCTGCAGCGCGATCGCAAGCTCTCGCGATACGACACGATCATCATCGACGAGGCGCACGAGCGTTCGCTGTCGATTGACTTCCTGCTCGGCTACCTGAAGCAGCTACTCCCCCGCCGTCCCGATCTCAAGGTCGTCATCACGTCCGCGACGATCGACGTCGAACGCTTCGCAGAGATGTTCGACGCCCCCGTCATCGAGGTCAGCGGCCGGACGTTCCCCGTCGAGGTCCGGTACCGGCCTCTGGCCGAGACCGGCGCCGACAACGAGCTCGAGGCGCTGGCGCACGCCGTCTCCGAGCTGCCGTCCGAGGGCGACATCCTGGTGTTCCTCTCCGGTGAACGAGAGATTCGCGACGCGGCCGAGTTCCTCGCGGGCCGAAAGTACCCACGGACCGAGATCCTCCCCCTGTACGGACGTCTGGCGGCGGCCGACCAGCAGAAAATCTTCAGCAGTCATCCCGGCCGCCGCATCGTGCTTGCCACCAACGTCGCCGAGACCTCGCTGACCGTCCCAGGCATCCGCTACGTCATCGACCCGGGATTCGCTCGGATCTCCCGCTTCAGCCAGCGGCTCAAGGTCCAGCGCCTGCCGATCGAGCCGATCTCGCAGGCCAGCGCATCGCAGCGCGCCGGTCGATGCGGCCGCGTCGCCGACGGAATCTGCATCCGGCTGTACTCCGCGGAAGATCACGACAGCCGTCCGGAGTTCACCGACCCCGAGATCCAACGGACGAATCTGGCGTCGGTGCTGCTGCAGATGGCATCGCTCGACCTCGGCAACATCAAGGACTTTCCGTTCCTCGACCCGCCCGACTCGCGCGCGATCAGCGACGGCCTCAACCTGCTCTATGAGCTCGGCGCGCTCGACACTCAAAAGACTGGCAGCGCGGGTCTGACCAAGATCGGCCGTCGCATGTCGACGCTGCCGACCGATCCCCGCCTCGCCCGTATGCTGCTGGCGGCCGACGAGCACGGATGTCTTGCCGACGTCTTAGTCATCGTCGCGGCGATGTCGATCCAGGACCCCCGCGAACGACCTCTCGACCATCAACAGGCCGCTGACGAGAAGCATCGACGCTTCCGCGAGCCCGACTCCGACTTCCTGTCGTACCTGACGCTCTGGAAGTACATCCGCGAGATGCGCGATGAGCTGTCGAGCTCGGCGTTCCGGCGGCTGTGCCGCGAGGAGTACCTGCACTGGCTGCGCATCCGCGAGTGGCAGGACGTCCACTCGCAGCTGCGCCGCACTGCCAAGGAGCTCGGCCTCAAGCCCGGCTCGGTCGGCGCCGATCCCGACCGCATCCACCAGGCGCTACTCGCGGGCCTGCTGTCGCACATCGGCCTGCGCGACACGGACGGCCGCGAGTTCCTCGGCGCACGCCAGGCCAAGTTCATGGTGTTCCCCGGCTCCGGTCTGGCCAAGAAGCCGCCGCGCATGGTCATGGTCGGCGAGCTCGTCGAGACCAGCCGGTTGTGGGGCCGCACGGCCGCCAAGATCCAGCCAGAATGGGTCGAGGCTGCCGCCGAGCACCTGATCAACCGCTCGTACAGCGAGCCGCACTGGTCGACGCGGCGCGGTGCCGTCATGGCGCGCGAGAGGCTCCTGCTGTTCGGCATCCCCTTGGTCGCCGACCGGCTCGTGCAGCTGGGCCGCATCGACCCAGTCGTCTCGCGCGATCTGTTCATCCGCCATGCCCTCGTGCAGGGTGAGTGGCGCACTCAGCATGCCTTCTTCGCGGCAAACCAGAAGATGATCGCGGGCGTCGAGGAGCTCGAAGAACGCCTCCGTCGCCGTGATCTGCGCGTCGACGACGACACGCTGTATGCCTTTTACGACCAGCGCCTCCCCGCAGACATCGTCTCAACCCGCCACTTCGACTCGTGGTGGAAGAAGACCAAGCGCAATCAGCCCGAGCTACTGACGTTTGATCCCTCGATGCTGAACCACGGGGCGGACGGCACTGACGAAGAGTTCCCGCGCGAATGGCACTCCGGCGGCGAGTCGTTCCCGCTCAGCTACGCCTTCGAGCCCGGCCTCGACGATGACGGAGTCACGGTGGATCTGCCGGTGGCGCGCCTCATGACGGTCGACGATCGCGCCTTCGACTGGCATGTGCCAGGCCATCGGGTAGAGCTCGTCACCGAGCTCATCCGTTCGCTGCCCAAGCGCTTGCGACGCGAGTTCGTCCCGGCCTCACAGTTCGCACCGCGCCTCGTCGCGTCGATGGACCCTTCCGCCGCTGATCTCAGCGAAGAGCTCGCCCGGCAGATGCGGTTGCTCAACGGGACCGTCGTCGCGCCGAGCGACTTCGACTTCAGCAGCCTGCCGAGCCATTTGCGCGTAACGTTCCGCGTACTCGAGGACGATGTCGAGCTGGCCCGCGGCAAAGATCTCGCTGAGCTCCGCTCGAAGCTCACCAAGCACGTCCGCGCGGATCTGACGGCCGTAGCGCGTCAAGAAGAACGAACTGGCTTGCGCACCTGGGACGTCGGCACGATCGAGTCGTCGATCACGGCGGGCCAGGTCACGGGCTATCCGGCGCTCGTCGACGAGGGGACGTCGGTCGCGCTGCGCGTGCTCGACACTCCGGTCGAGCAGTCGGTCGCGATGATCAAGGCCCAGGCACGGCTCCTGTCGTTCTCGTTGCCGACGCCTGTCCTCCACATGGGTCGCTCCCTCGACCTGCATGCCAAGCTGCTGCTCTCGACCGGCCCCCACAAGGACGCAGCGGCCGTCATCGAAGAGTGCTGGCTCGCGGCCCTCGAATCCCTCGTCGTCCGCCAGGGCGGACCTGTGTGGGACGAGCTGACGTATTCGTTGCTGCACGACACCGTGCGCGCGGAGGCCTACGACGAGACGGAGCGCGCCGTCCAGGCCGTCATCGCGACACTGCAGGCGCTTGGCGAGGTCACCCCGCTGCCGACGACCGAGGCCGGCGAAGACGTCCGGGTACAGCTGTCGTGGCTCATCTACCCGGGCTTCATCCGCGATGCGGGTGTCGGCCAGCTGCGCAGGCTTCCGCTGTACTTGCAGGCCGCTCGGCGCCGGCTCGATTCATCCCTGACGGACGATCTCCTGGCCGCGCAGAACCTCGAGGCGCGATTCCATGCCCGCACGGCTCAGATGTCGCCGTGGGCGCGGATGGCGCCTGATGTGCAGCATGTCCGCTGGGCGCTGGAAGAGCTGCGGGTGGGCCTGCTGGCCCAGCACCTTCGCACAGCGTTCCCGGTCTCGGTCAAGCGCGTGACGGCGCTCGTCGACGCGCTCTAGCCTCATCGACCGCCCTAGTTCTTGGACCAGGAGTCGATCTGGGCGAGGATCCCCAGCCCGTCGAGGGCGTTGGCGGCGAGGATGACACCCACAATGCCGAGGAGCCATGCGGTGTTCTCACGGCCGGTTCGCTCCATCCAGTCGTTGATCCGGCGCAGGACGGGTTCGACGACTCTCGCCGCGCCCACTCGTCCGGTCAGCAGCACGAGTGCGGGCAGGACC
>JBBSSC010000039.1:0-10744 GCA_038242465.1 Propionibacteriales bacterium
AGTCGATGTGCTGCGCCGAGACATCAGCTTCGGTGCAGTGCGTCGCGACGCGGACCGAGCGCACACCGAGCGCGTAGGCCCGCTTGAGCTCGTGGATCGTGCCGATCCCGGGCAGCAGCAGAGTTGTCAGACGCGCATTCGTGATGGCATCCGCGGCGGCCTCGATCCACTCCCAGTCGGTGTGGCTGCCGGGTCCGTAGTTGAGCGAGCCGCCCGCGAGACCGTCGCCGTGGGCGACCTCGATCGCGTCGACGCCGGCCGCGTCGAGCGCGGTGACGATGCGACGGATGTTGTCGGGGTGGATGCGGTGGCGAATGGCGTGCATGCCGTCACGCAGCGTGACGTCCTGGACGAAGATCTTGGTCATCAGACGGCCTTCAGCGTTGTCAGAGGGGTGGTGGTGTTCAGTCCGGTGGCGAGCGACTCGGCGACGCGGAGTGCGGCCGAGGTCATGATGTCGAGGTTGCCGGCGTACGCGGGCAGGTAGTGCGCGGCGCCCTCGACCTCGAGGAACACCGTGACTTGGTGGGTGACCGGCGGCGAGCCTTCGGGCACGAGCGTGTGGACGGGTTCGTCGGCAGCCAGCTCACGGAACTGGACCTCCTGCTTGAGGCGGTAGCCCGGGACGTACGCGGCGACACTGGCGATCATGGTGTGGATCGACTCGCGGATCGCGTCGTGGTCGGCATCGCCGATCAGGGTCAGCACGGTGTCGCGCATGATGAGCGGCGGCTCTGCCGGGTTCAGGATGATGATCGCCTTGCCGCGACCCGCACCACCGACCTTCTCGATCGCGGCCGAGGTGGTCTCGGTGAACTCGTCGATGTTGGCGCGTGTGCCAGGCCCTGCCGACTTGGAGGCGATCGAGGCGACGATCTCCGCATACGGAACGGGGGTGATGCGCGAGATCGCGGCGACGACGGGAATCGTGGCCTGTCCGCCGCACGTCACCATGTTGACGTTAGTGGCATCGAGGTGCTCGTCGAGGTTGACGGCGGGCACGACGTACGGGCCGATCGCGGCTGGCGTCAGGTCGACCATCAGCTTGCCGAGCGGTTCGAGCTTGGCGGCATTGGTCTCGTGAGCCTTGGCCGATGTGGCGTCGAAGATGATCTCGATGTCGTCGAATCCGTCCATCGCGATGAGGCCGTCGACGCCATCGGAGATGACGGGAACGCCGTGCTTGGTCGCGCGGGCCAGGCCGTCGGACGCGGGGTCGATGCCGACCATCGCGGCCATCTCGAGCGAATCCGAGAGCCGGAGGACCTTGAACATCAGATCGGTGCCGATATTGCCCGAGCCGATGACGGCTACCTTCGTGCGGGTCATGACTGCTCCTCATTGTCGAAGTTGATGGAGACCGTGCCGAGTCCGGTGATCTCGGCGCGGACCGTGTTGCCGGGGGTGACGGGAACCATGGGTCCAAGAGCGCCCGACAGGATGACCTGGCCGGCGCGCAGCGGCGAGCCGTACTCCTTGGCAGTCTGGGCCAGCCACAGCAGCGCTTCGAGCGGATCACCCAGGCATGCGGTGCCATTGCCCTGCGAGGCCACGGTGCCGTCGACCGTCATCGACATCTCGACATCCTTCGGGACGAAGGACTCGAGCGAGACGGTCTCGGTCCCGAGCACGTAGAGGGCGCTGGAGCCGTTATCGGCGACCGTGTCGACGATCGTGATGTCCCAGTCGGCGACCCGGCTGTCGACGATCTCGAGCGCGGCGACCGCGTGGTCGACGGCGTCGCGGACGGTGTCGAGGTCGAGGAAGCCGTCGAGGTCCTTGCTCAGGAGGAAGGCGATCTCGGCCTCGATCTTGGGCTGAAGGAGCGACGAGGTCGGCACGGTGCTGCCCTCGGCGTAGGCCATATCGTCGAACAGGACGCCGAAGTCGGGCTGGTCGACACCCAGCTGCGCCTGGACGGCGGGGGAGGTGAGGCCGATCTTGCGGCCCACGATCTGCGCTCCGCGCGATGAGCGTCGGCGGGTCAACTCGTCCTGGACGGCATACGCCGACGCGATATCGGTCGATCCGAGGATGTCTCGCACCGGCGCCGTCGGAGTGCCGGAGTCTTGTGCGAGCTCGAGCCGGTCAGCGGCCGCCAGCTCGATCTTCGAGGGAGTGCTCATCAGTCTCTTCCGTCGTGGAGGTTGTCCCCACAGTCTGGACGGGCGGGATCGCGCCGCCCAAGCATCGCGTTCCGGTGACTGGACCGTCAGTGGTGATTCAGTGATGCTCGGCGCGACAGCGTCGTCTGAACGCCCGCAGCGGCCGCGCGAACGTGGCTCGACTGGCGTCGGGGATCGAACCGCGTGATGGGTCCAGTCACGCTGATCGCGGCGGCAACTCGGCCCTCTGCGTCGAGAATGGGTGCCGCGACGCACACGATGCCGACCCTGGACTCCTCGTATTCGAAGGACAGGCCTACCTCGAAGATCTGCTCGAGCTGCTGACGCAGCAGACCCGGAGCGGTCATCGTGCGCGGCGCCCGGCGTTGGAGCGGCCTGGACAGATAGTCCGTGATGACGTCCGGGGGAGCGTGGGCCAGCAATGCCTTGCCAACTGCGGTGCAGTGCAGCGGCATCCGACCCCCGATCCGCGACGGCGCATCGGCCTGCTGGTGCCCGCCGATCTTGGCGACGTACATGACCTCTGCCCCTTCACGGACGCCGAGATGGACTGTCTCGTGCGTCAGCTCGTAGAGGTCCTCCATGAACGGTGTCGCGACATCGACCAGCGTACGTTCGACGGATGCCCGCATGCCGAGCTCGAACAGGTGCCCGCTGAGCCGGTAGCCCCCCGGTGCGCGGTCGAGCAGCCGGGCCGTGACCAGGTCTCCGCACACCCGGTGCAGCGTGCCCTTGGGGATACCCGAGCGCCGTCCCAGCTCCGCCAGAGAGACTGTGCCGTCGTCGGCCGTGAACGAGTCGAGCACGCCCATGACCTTCGCCAGCACCGAGTTCGGGTCCAGCCCAGGTCCATCCAGCTCGCGCGCGGGAGGTCCAGAGTTGGTCATGGCATCAGTCTGACGTGTTCTGGTCCCGCGGCCGAGTCGGGACCCGCCAGACTTGCGGTCACACCGCCAACGGTCCGGAGGCCCGGGATGCGGGCTCCGTCGGGTCGCACTACGTGGCCCGACGTGTCGAAGACCGGCCGCGTCGACCGGGACCGCGTCGTTGAAGCGGGAGGGCGCATACTCAACAAGACAGGACAAATCGACGTCAGGGGATACCAGTGACGATCCGCGTGTTTCTGCTCGACGACCACGAAATGGTCCGGATGGGACTGCGCAAGCTCCTGGAGCGGGGCAGCGACATCGAGGTCGTGGGTGAGGCAGGCACTGCTGCCGCAGCGATTGCACGTATCCCGGCGCTGCGTCCCGACGTGGCGATCCTCGACGCACGGCTTCCGGACGGTTCTGGAATAGACGTCTGCCGTCAGATCCGATCGACGGATCCGTCGGTGAAGGCCATCATCCTCACGTCGTATGACGATGACGAAGCGTTATTCGCCGCGATCATGGCAGGCGCGGCGGGCTACATCCTCAAGCAGGTCACGAGCCAGGATCTCCTCGCCGCGGTACGCCACGTGTCCTCGGGCGGGTCCCTCCTGGATCCGCACGTCACCGAGCGAGTCATGCAGCGTTTGAGGGACGGTGAGCCGGGCGAGCCGGAGGAGCTCAAGAGCCTCAGCGCGCAGGAGCGCCGCATCCTCGAGCTCGTTGCTGAAGGGCTGACCAACAAGCAGATCGGTGAACGGCTCTTCCTGGCGGAGAAGACCGTCAAGAACTACATGTCGAACGTACTGGCCAAGTTGGGGCTGGAGAGCCGTACCCAGGCGGCGGTCTTCGCGACCCGCCTGACCGGGGACTCCTAGGAGACTAGGCAGGCACGGTCCAGACGAGCTGGCTGCCTCCGCCCGGCCCCCTATGGAGGTCGAACGTTCCCGAATACGCCTCGGCACGCGACCGCAGATTCTTCAAACCGCTGAGGCGACTGTCCTTTCCGGGTCCGATGCCGTTGTCATCGACCTGGACGGTGACGTGCCCGGCCGCAGCCGAGACCGTGATGTCGACCTTCGTGGCCTTGGCGTGGCGAACGACGTTGGCCAGGGCCTCGGTCACAACGGCGGCGACATCGTCGGTGAGGGCGGAGTCAGCCATCAGATCGACAGGTCCGAGGAAGGTGATCCGTGTACGGGGAGTTTCCGTGTGATCGGACTCGAGCCGGTTCACTATTTCCAGCACTCTGGCCCGAAGGCTGACCGCTGTGGTGTCCGCATCGCGGCGGAGTCCGAAGATGCTCTGCCGGATCTGGGCGATGGCCCCGTCGATCTCGCGGATCTGCTCCGTGACCCCATGTGCCGAGGCGTCGGGCAGCTCGGCAGCGATGGCCTGGAGATTCAGGCCGGTCGCGAAAAGGCGCTGGATGACATGGTCGTGCAAGTCCCGCGCGATGCGGGTGCGGTCTTCGAGCAGCGCGACGCGCCGGCGGATCATCCGAGCCTCCGCGCGGTCGATCGCGACACTGATGTGGCTCGCGAACGACATGCCCATGTCGAGATCGCGCGAGGTGAAGTCGGGGCGGTCGCGCAGACGGGCGATTGTGAGGAGCCCTGCCCGTGTGCTGCCGACCGTGAAGGGAATCAGCATCGCGTGGCCGAGGAGATCGTGACCCGGGAAGCCCAGTTCAAGAGCGTGCGTGTCGGAGATGAGCAGCGGTTTGCAGCTCGCTGGCGGCGCGTCGAGGATGCTCCCGGCGAGCGGGAAGGATGCGCCGATGAGATCAGTCGCGCTCGTCCCGACGGCCCGGTCGATCATGATCTCATCACCTGCCGGGGTGACGAATCCGATACATACCAAGTCGGCGTCGGCCAGCTCGTCGACCTGAGCGAGGAGGAATCCGAGGTGCTCGTCGTCTTCGTCGGTCATCAGGCGGCGTGCCGTCTCGGCAAGTGCCGACGCCCAGCGCTCTCGATAGATGGACTCCTCGAAGAGGCGGGCGTTGGCGATCGCGATGCCGGCTGTCGCGGCCAGGGCCTCGGCCAGCTCGTCGTCGTCCGCCGAGAACTCACCGTTGCGACTATCGGTCAGGTAGAGATTCCCGTAGACCGCGTTGCGTACCCGGATCGGCACACCCAGGAAGCTCTTCATCGGCGGGTGATGGGGTGGGAAACCGCTCGACCGCGGATCGTCGGCGAGCGTCGAGAGCCTGACGGGTTCCGGATCGATGATCAGCACCCCCAGGAGTCCTTTGCCCTCCGGCAGGGGACCGATGCGGGCGATGGTTTCGTCGTCGATGCCCACGGTGATGAATTGGTTGAGAGTCTGGTCGTCGGCAATGACGCCGATGGCTCCGTAGCGGGCCTCGATCAGCTCGGTGCCGATCTCGACGATCTTGCGCAGCACTGTCGGGAGATCGAGATTGCTCGTCAGGTCGTTATTGACCCGGATCAGGTCACGCAGGCGTGCCTGGGAACGGACCATCTCGTCGGCGCGCTCGACCAAGTGGCTGAGCAGGGCCTCGAACTCGAGCTTCGGGCCTGGCGATGATGCGCTCAAGGGGGCGTGGTGCGGCATGTCGCTCCTGGACGAGCCTGGGAATGATCCTCACAGTACGTCCTGTTGGCGCGCGAGCCCGTATTTCCGGCCGTGTGGGACCAAGGTCCCCGCAGCAATGGTCGTCGGACGGTGCCGCCGCCGGGGTGGGCGACTCATGGTGGAGGTGCAGCCCACCGAGGAGAAAATATGATCACCGCACCCCGACCCGTCGTCCTGGCCGTCTCCGGCAAGCAACCTGCAGCGGTGCAGTTCGCCGTGGAAGAGGCAGCGCGGTGCAGAACGTCACTTCGCGTCGTCCATTGTTATCAGCTGCCTGCCGCGAGTGCCGAGCTCTACCTCGATGCGGGCATCGTCGCGTCGTTCCGTGACGCCGGGCAGGCAGTGCTGGACGAGACCAGAGTGCTGATCGACGAAATCGGCGGGACTCGCGCAGAGTACGTCTTAACGAACAACTCGCCGCACGTCGAGCTCGATGCGGAGTCTCAGCACGCTCTCTCGATCGTCCTCGGCACAGATGACGTCACGTGGTTCGACCGCTTGCTCGGAGGGGCTGTCGCTGCTCACCTGGTGCGCATCGCCGCGTGTCCTGTGATCGTCGTGCCCGAACAGGAGTTCCAGACTGCCCCGGCGCGTGGGGTAGTCGTCACGATCGACGGTGACACCTCGGCGGCCGGGCCTTTGCGATACGGCTTCGAGCAGGCCGATGCGCGGTCCGAGACGTTGCACGTCCTGCATGCCGCTCCCGGCGCGACCACACAGGAAGACATCGACATCCACGGCGCGAATCTCGCGGAGGTCGTTGCCGGGTGGCAGGAGCAATATCCGGACGTGAGCGTCGTCTTGAGCTCGACCAGCGGCGACCCGGTCGAGACCTGTGTCGACTCGACGGCCGGCGCCTCGCTGGTCGTGGTCGGAAGGCCACACGGCAACTCCGCGCCGCTGGCCATCACCCGTCCGTTGGCGGTGCAAGTCATCCGCACGGCCCGGTGCCCCGTGGCGATAGTCCCCTCCAGTCATCCGCAGGCTTGATCATGGCCTCGCTGACTATGTTGCGGTTGACTTCCACGCCTTCCAGCAAGACGGTGAACCCGTCGATGCCCGGGATCGATCACCGGCCGTGACCGCAGTGGTCCTCGCGGATGGCAACGATGCCATCGTGCGGCGCTTGCGGTTGACCGATCGTCCTGCGCTCGAGATGCTGTTCGCCACCGCCAGCGACGCGAGCCTGTACACGCGGTTCTTCAGCGTGGGGCATCAGATGGTTTCTCGACATCTGGACCATCTGTTCTCGCGAGATGCGTCAGTGCGCACGTACGTGTTGGAGTTCGATGGTCGGTTGATCGCCGTGGCAGACGTCGAAACGATTGATCTGACCACCGCGGAGATCGCGTTCTTCGTGGCCGATGACATGCAGCACCGTGGCGTGGCGACGCTCCTGCTCGAGGAAGCGGCCGCGGACGCTCGAACCGATGGCGTGAGCTGGTTCGTTTCGGACGTCCTGGCGTCGAACCACCCGATGCTGCAGGTCTTCGCCGATGCCGGGTTCCAGGTCGAGCGGCACTGGGTCGGCAGCGAGATCACGCTCCGGATGAGCACCGCTGCGGACGCGGCCACTCTCGCCGCTCATGCGACCAGGTCTGCCTCGGCCGGGCGGCGCCGGGCGGGTCGTGTGGCCCCCTTGGTCGGGACCTTCGACCTAGCGGGCGTTGACCCTGTGCCCTCCCTTGAGACGACTGACGAGCGGATGCTCGAGGTAGCGAAGCACCCCACCCCAAGGAGCACCTCATGAGCGCAAGCGTTGCGGCCGGCCACACTCACTCCAGCGCGAGCGACGACCCTCGAGCGATCGGGCGGGTGACCCCGCTGGCGGTAGTTCTCGGCGTGACCCGTCTGGCGATGGGCTGGACATTCCTCTGGCCATTCCTGGACAAGGCATTCGGGCTCGGCCATGAGACTGCTTCGGCCGATGCCTGGGTCAATGGAGGCAGCCCCACGAGCGGCTTCCTCGGCAACGCCACGAGCGGTCCGTTCTCCAGCATGTACCAGAGCTTGGCCGGGCACGCTTGGGCCGACTGGCTTTTCATGCTCGGATTGCTAGGCATCGGTTCGGCGCTCATCCTAGGCGTGGCGACTCGTGTGGCCGCTGTTGCCGGCGCGACACTCCTCGTGCTGATGTGGTCCGCGGTGCTCCCACCGGCCAACAACCCATTCCTGGATGACCACCTGATCTACGCGCTTGTGCTCGCCATCCTCGCGTTGACCAATGCAGGTGCCACCTTCGGCTTCGCATCGGTCTGGGAGAAGCTCAGCATCGTGCGTCGCTATCCCTTCCTGCGCTGAAGTTCGCGCCCCATCCTTGGTGCCCGGCGTACGCCGTCGGGCACCAGACCCCGCCCACCCGACCGCCTCACGAAAGTGATCTTGACCATGCTTGACTCGCCCGTGGCCGTCGGCATCACCGACGGGCAGAACCCAGACGTCATCCGATTTGCCTTGGCCGAAGCGGTACGGCTCGACTGTGCCCTCCGCGTTATTCACGTCGTCGAGAATCATTCGCGGGAGAATGCGTTCCTCGAGGATCTTGGCCACGACTTGGACGATCTGGTCGCTGTCGTGCCGATCGAACGCGTCACGCTGTTCGGTGACGTGGCAAGGGTCCTTCTTGCGGAGTCTGGTGCGGCTTGTCGTCTGGTCGTCGGTACCGATTCCTCGTCGTCAACCCTTGCACGCGGAGCCGAGATCGCCCAGCAGATCGCGTTGCATGCGACGGTTCCCGTCGTCGTGGTCCCCATGGCCGCAGCCCCTCAGCTCAACAGCGCCAATGTCCTCGTGGGCGTGGACGACGCTCAGCCCGTCGATGGTCAGATGGCATATGCGATCGAGGCCGCTGAACAGCGTGGAGTCGGGCTGGAAGTCGTGTTCGCGGCGGGCGCGACGAGCGACTACCCAGGGCGCCAGCTTCACTGGAATCGTCTCGAAGACATCGCCGACAGGTGGCGTGTATCGCATCCCTCCGTGCCGATCCATGTATCGGTCGAGGGTGGCCACGCCGTCGAATCCTGCCTGGCCGCCGGGACCCACGCGTCGTTGATGGTTCTCGGTCGGCCCCTGAGCAAGCATCCGAGAGTCGGCTCCCGGTCGGTGGCCACGCAGATCATGCGCCACTCGAAGATCCCAGTGGCGGTCGTTCCGGTGAACTATTCGTCTTCTGCGGGTCCGGCCGTCCCGGTGGATGCCGCACTGTGAGATCGGGTCTCAGCCGTGGGACTGGCCACGGTGAGGGGCCGGGGGCCGATCACAACCCCCGTCCGGACGTACGAAACCCCGACCCAGCGCATGGGTCGGGGTTCCGGGTCTTGGGGGATGTCAGCCGGTGACGTCGGCCGCATCGCTGGCAGCGGCCGCCGCCTTCTTCTCGGAGTCGGCACCCTCGGTCGACAGATCGCCGCCGGTGCTCTCGAGGTGTGCGCGCACGAACCAGTGGAAGAGCTCGAGCTGGCGCTGCTGACCGATGATCATGTCCTCGGTCACGGGATCGAGATCGGAGACATCGCCCTGCGCCTTGCGGTGATCTTCGAGCAGCTTGACGTAGACCTCATCGAGGGCGCCCAGGTGCTGGTTGGTCGTTCCGCGGCCCAAGGAGTAGTCGTCCCACGAACGTCCCTTGACGACTGCACCAGGTGTGCCGACGGGGGAGACGCCGAGCGTCGCGATGCGTTCAGCGGTCTCATCGACCATCGCGATGACTTCGTCGACGTGCGGGTCGATCATCTCGTGCACCGCGATGAAGTGCGGACCCACGACATTCCAGTGGATGTGCTTCAACGTGAGGTGCAAGTCGATGAGAGCGTTCAGCCGATCCTGCAAAATCCCGGCGAGCTTTTGGCCGTTCGCGGGAGTCAGGCCTGGAATGGTGAATTTCGGTGAAGTAGCCATGGCATCGGGTTACCCACTGGTGCCAGATCCATTCATCGTGAGCAGGATCTGTGGTCTTGGAGGCGCCTAGCACGGCTCGTCGCCACCTCTTCGGTCACTCCGGAGGGGTAGCGCTGGGGAGTCCAGGTTTACGGTTGAGTCATGGCATTGATCGTTTGTCCTTTGTGCGTTCGTGAGGACGACGTCTTCCTGGTTTCGACGCTTCCGGACGGTCGTAAAGAGGCAGAATGTCGCGATTGCGACTTCGCCTTCACCTTCGGTACTGCGCGCATCGAACCCGCAGCGCCGCCGGTCGCGCGCAAGCCCGCTCGTGCCAAGGCGCCGAGCAAGAAGGTCAGCAAGGTCGTGCCGCCGCGCCCCATCGCGTACGTCGTCCAGCAGTTCCCCAAGGCCTCCCGCGTCAGCGCGTCAAACATCGCGCGCGCCGAGGTGTTGAAGCAGGAATTCCTGGCCAGCGCACCTGCCAAGAGCGACCCGAATGTGGCGTCGCACTGGAACAAGTTCACGTGGGTCTTCTCCGAGGCCGGTCTCGACAAGGCCGTCATCTCCGACCTCCAGCTGTTCGCGACCGACCCCCTCGGCGCGGACACAGGCACGCCGGTCGAGCTCCACAAGGTCTGGACCGTGATGGGGGAGTTCGAAGGCGCACGGCGAGTACGCGCCACCACGGCGCATCTACTTCGCGGGCCCGGCGAGCTCGAGGATCGGTTCACCGAGATCGTCGACGGCGTCTTCCCGATGGCGATGCCCGGATGGAACGAGGCGTTGCTGACTAAGACTCTTGCGGTCGTTGATCCGGAGCGGTTCCTGACCGTCCTGACGTACGCGCAGAAGCGCGACATCCTCAGCGCGGTCTACGGGCTCGACCTGCCCGATGTTGACGGGACGTCCTGGACGATCGGACGCCTCGCGGTGTGGAGCAACGATCTCCTGCACGAGCTGCTGGGCGAGGGCTTCGCAGATCAGCAGCATGCAGCGGAATTCCTGCGCTGGGCCAAGGACCAGTAGGTCGTTCGTCCTACTCGCGTGCCTCGGTGACGGCCCCGTCGGTGTCGAAGCGCATGTCGAGCACGCGGGTCTCACGCAGCTCGGCGGGCGACATCGCGGGGCTCCACAGCCATCCCTGAGCCAGGTCGCAACCCCGCTCGCGCAGGGCTTCGAGGTGCTCAGGGGTCTCCACGCCCTCGGCGATGACCGTCAGGTCGAGCGAGCGCGCAAGCTCGATCAGCGACGTCACGACCGTGGAGACGA
>JBBSSC010000040.1:0-10694 GCA_038242465.1 Propionibacteriales bacterium
CACCTCTTACACAAGGGCTACCTCAACATCACCGGCAACGCCGTCGACGGGTTCGAGTTCACCAACCGCAACGGCGCACCGCTACGCCGACGGCGACAACCCCGCTACACCACAGCCGCCTGACACCCAAGTCAGGCGGCCCGCAGGGCTGCCCGGGGTCGGGTGCGGCGTCCGTTCAGGCGCGTCTCGCGAGTCGTAGCTGCGCGATGACTGGGAAGTGGTCGGATCCCCAGCATCCGGCGGCCGGGGGAGCGGCGAGGCGAGTCTGGCGACAGTTGTCGATGAGGCGTCCGCGCACAGGTGCCTGCAGCCACCACCACCCGATCGCGAAGTCCGAACCGTCCTGGCCAGGGAGGGTGAAGATGCGGTCGACGGGTGTGCGGTTGCCCTTGGCAGAGATGCGCGTGGGATCGAAGCCGTTGCTGCTCGCTACGCCCGCGTTGGTGCGGCGAGATGCTCCCGCGGCGGTGCGGGTGTCGGTGTACTCCGCCGACTTCAGGACACGCAGCGAGCCATCGCGCGACGAGCTGGTGTTGAGATCGCCCGTCAGGATGACCGGCAGTCGGCCGGTGTTGAGCCTGCGGACCTCGCTGACCAGCTGGCGTGCACCCGCGGCGCGGACCGCACTGCCCGAGGCCTTTCTCGGATAGCCCTCCGCGCGGTTGACGCCGCCGTCCGAGACCGGGTGGGCCGTCACGACGAAGTACGACTGGCCTGTGGCTCGGTGCGTGAGGATCGCCCAGTACGCCTTGCGATGCCAGCGCACCTTCTTCTCGTACGTGCGGCCGTCGATGTCGATCAGCGAGCCCTCGCGCGTCAGCTCGAAGGTCGAGGCGCGCCACATGATGCGCAGATACGAGTAGCCCGATTCCTCACGATTGGGGTTGCCGGAGATCTTGGTGATCCCGAACTCGGGCAGATGCCGCATGACGTCGTCGATCTGGCGCGGTGCGCCTCCGAAACGTCCTCCGGGCGCGCGAGTCGGGCACTGCCGTGCGGTGCAGAACCGGTCGTAGGCATGATCCTTGCCGTTGGGCGTCAGCTTCTTCGGGGTGCCGCATGCGCGACGGGTGCGACAGTTCCAGCCTGTGGCAACGTAGCCGCCTGCTTCCTGTAGGCCGACGATGTCGACGTTGGACGTGGCACGCAGATCATTGACGATGCGCGCGCGACGCTGCAGCCACGGGAACGTCTGCTTCGTGTGGCGCTTACCTTCGACGCAGTAGTCGGCGCACAACAGGTTGTACGTCATGACGCCGAAGTCATCGCGCGGCGCGGTGGTCGTGAACGTCTGCGTGCTCGCCCATTTCCCGGAGGCCGCGCGTGCCCGGGCGACGTAAGTCGTCGACGGATTCAGCGAGTCGATGACCAAGAAGTGCTCGTCGCGACGCGTTGAGAGTGTGCGGGTCTCTTCAGCGGCGAATGACCTGCTCGTGCTGACCTGGACCATGAAGCGGTTGGCGCTAGCTGGACGCTCCCACGTCGCCAGCGCCTGGTCGTCGCCGAGGGCTCGAGCCGTGAAAGCGCGAAGTGATCCAGTGCCTGAGGCCGCTGCAGATGACCAGGTCGTCCCGGCCACGAGCAGAGTGACGACGAGAGCCGCACGAGCGAGGCGAAGTGATCGGGACGGCATAGGCAGCATGAGGAAACGATGGAGTGATGAGGTCATCACGTCAAATGACCTCCTCATATATTCGTCACGAGCCCGAAAGTCACGAATGAGTAAAGGCACCAAGCAGCCCAGCCCGCTGAGGGTGAGTCCAACGGTGGTTGGCGTGGGTGCATTCTTTGCGTCTGTTTGAGTGAGACCCAGGCCCCGGACGGCAGTGGCGGCCGGCGTCATCGCCCTGGCTGGCTCATTGCTCGCGATCTGTTCGGCTGACCGCTCCGGGTCCGCAGCTCTCCGCTACCTGCTAGGAGCAGGCGTTTGAAAAGTTGTCACCTAGGTGATAAAAAGTGCCCTGCTTTCCACAGGTAGCGGGGAGAGGGCTTCACAAATTCGCTGATTTTCGTGAGTATTTGAGCCATCACTCGACGTGGGGAGGGCCGGGAGGATGGAAGCTCAGGCATCGGCGCTGGCCGATCGGGTCCGCGATCTCGTGCGTGAGCGCCGGATCGATCCGCGGACAGACGCGACCGCAGTCCGCCGCGCCGCGCTGGATGCGATCGAGGAGCACGAGGCGCGCAGCCTGACGGGCGCGGTCCATACCCTCGACTCGCCCGATGTGGTGATTGGGCAGATCGTTGCAGATGTTTCGGGCTTCGGCCCGCTGCAGGCGCTGCTCGACGACGAGTCCGTCGAAGAGATCTGGATCAATGAGCCCTCGCGGGTGTTCGTCGCACGTGGTGGGCGGCACGAGTTGACGTCGCTCATCCTGACTTCGGAGCAGGTGAGAGAGCTCGTCGAGCGCATGTTGTCGTCATCGGGACGGCGCCTCGACATCTCGCAGCCCTTCGTCGATGCGATGCTGCCCGGAGGACATCGGCTTCACGTCGTTCTCGAAGGCATCTCGCGCTCGTTCGCAGCGGTCAACATTCGCAAGTTCGTCGCAGCCGCGCACTCGCTCAATGACCTCGTGACGCTCGGCTGCCTCGACACGCAGAGCGCGGCATTCCTCGACGCCAGCGTTCGTGCCGGCCTCAATGTCATCGTCAGCGGAGGAACCCAGGCTGGCAAGACCACGCTCCTCAACTGCCTGGCCGCGTCGATACCCGGATCGCAGCGTCTCGTGTCGCTCGAGGAAGTTTTCGAGTTGAAGACGGGACATCCTGATTGGGTTGCCATGCAGACCCGCCAAGCCGGACTCGAGGGCACCGGCACGATCGACCTGCGCATGCTGGTCAAAGAAGCCCTGCGGATGCGCCCCTCGCGCATCATCATCGGTGAGGTCCGAGCCGCAGAGTGCCTCGATCTGTTGCTGGCTCTCAACGCGGGTCTCCCCGGCATGGCCAGCATCCACGCCAACTCAGCGCGTCAGGCTCTGGTCAAGATGTGCACGCTCCCGTTGCTGGCTGGCGAGAACATCGGCTCGCGGTTCGTGGTGCCGACCGTGGCTGCGTCTGTCGACCTCGTGGTCCACACGGGCCTCGCCGCCGACGGAACCCGAACGGTGCGCGAGATCGTCGCGGTCACGGGACGCGTCGAGAACGACCTGATCGAGGCCGAGCCGGTGTTTGTGCGCAAGGCCGGGCGGATGGAGCGCGGGCACGGGGTGCCGCTGCGGCGTGAGGCCTTTGAGCAGGCCAATATCGATCTCGACGATGTACTGGGGATCGGTCGATGGGCGCCCTGATCGGACTGATGGCAAGCCTCGGCGTCCTGCTGATCGCCTGGTCGATCAGCGAGCCGCAGTGGCCGCCGCCGCGCAGACGTCGCCGATCTGCGGGGCGTATCGCGGATCTGCTGGCACGCGCGGGAACTCGTGGGGTGACCCCGGGCCAAGTTGTCGGGATGTGCGTCGTTGCATTCGTCGTTGCGACCGTCGTCATGTTCGGTGTCTCCGGGGTGGTGGCCGTGGGCGTCGTCTTCGGAGCAATGGCGGCGGGAGCGCCAATCGCGGTGCTCCGTGGGCGGGCTGCCAGGCGTCTGCGGGAGCACACCGCGCTGTGGCCCGATGCCGTCGACAATCTCGCGTCAGCGGTGCGAGCCGGGTTGTCGTTGCCCGAGGCGCTGATCCAGCTGGGGGAGCGCGGACCTGAGGCGCTACGCGACTCCTTCGTGCAGTTCGGCCGCGACTACCAGGCGACAGGACGTTTCCATGAGTCGCTAGACCTACTGAAGGAGCGCCTCGCCGATCCCGTCGGCGACCGCGTCGTCGAGGCCCTGCGCATCGCCCGTGAAGTAGGCGGAGGCGATCTCGGCCGAGTACTGCGTTCGCTGTCTGGATTCTTGCGCGACGATCTGCGCACCCGAGGCGAGCTCGAATCGCGTCAGTCCTGGACCGTCAACGGCGCTCGGCTGGCCGTTGCTGCTCCGTGGCTCGTTCTGCTCATGATGTGCATGCAGTCCGATGTCATCGACCGCTTCGCGACAGGGGCCGGGCTGATCGTCCTGCTGGGCGGAGCGGCCCTGTGCGTCGTTGCCTACCGACTCATGATGTGGCTCGGCCGATTGCCGACCGAGCGACGGATCCTCGCATGACCGGCGCGCTGCTCGGGCTCTGCCTCTCGGCCGGCCTCCTGCTCATCGTCTCGGGCTGGCTGCGGACACGACGTCCGACGCTCGAGCAACGCGTCCTGCCCTACATCCGCGACGTCTACCCGCAGATCGCGGCTCCAGCGCAGGCAGCTGGTGTCGTCGATGCGATCTTAGGCCCGTCGATCCGCAAGCTCGGCTCGGTCGTCGGAGACGTTCTCGGAGGGTCGGCCAGCGTTTCTCGGCGCCTCATGCGTCTCGGCTCGCCACTGACAGTCGACGACTTCCGGATCCGGCAGGTCATCTGGGGCGGGGCAGGGCTCGCCGGTGGCATCGCGGTGGCTGCGCTCCTCTGGTCCGGACGTCGCGCGGGTGTGCCCGTGTTGCTGCTGATCTGCGTCCTCGGCTTCGTCGCAGGCGTCCTGTGGTGCGATCAGCACCTGTCGAGCCAAGTCGCCGCGCGTGAGCGACAGATGCAGGATGAGTTTCCGGTTATCTCGGATCTGCTGGCCCTCGCGGTCGCGGCCGGCGAGAGCCCCATCGCGGGCCTGGACCGCATCATGCGGGTCTCACACGGCGCACTCACGGACGAGCTCGGGCGGGTCATCTCCGACGTCCGGACCGGGACGCCGATCGCCGTCGCCTTCGATGCTCTCGCCGCGCGCACCGGGGTCTCGAGCATTGCGCGGTTTGCCGAAGGTCTCGCGATCGCAGTAGAGCGCGGCACCCCGCTCGTCGACGTCCTGCACGCGCAGGCCGCAGACGTTCGCGAGTCGGGACGTCGCGAGCTCATCGAGGCCGGCGGCCGCAAGGAAGTCACGATGATGATCCCGGTCGTGTTCCTGATCCTTCCGGTCACCGTGATTTTCGCCTTCTTCCCAGGTTTTGTTGGTCTTCACCTCACCTCAGGCACGTAGGAAGGAATCCACATGTCCGTACGTAGATCCCACCGTCACGAAGAACAAGGCGATGTCCCAGGCTGGGTCATGATCACGGTCATGAGTGCAGGCTTGGTGGCGATTATCACCGCCGCGGCGGGCCCGCAGCTGCGGTCGATGCTCACTCAGGCGCTCTCGGCGGTCGGCGGCTGAACGTGGCAGGGCGGCCGAACAGAGGAGAGCGGCTGAACAGGGCAGAGCGCGAGCGTGGTGCGGCCGTCGTCGAGTTCGTCCTGGTCATGGTGCTGCTCGTCCCGCTCGTGCTCGGCATCGCCCAGGTCGCGCTCGTCCTCCACGTCCGCAACACGCTGGCCGCGGCTGCTTCGGAGGGCGCTCGTGCTTCCACGCCACTCGGTGCAACGCCGGCTGACGGTGCGCAGCGGACCCGCTCGATGATCCAGGCTGCGCTCGACGACAAGTATGCCCGCGACATCAGGTCGTCGTGGACCACGATCGATGGGATACCGGGCGCCGAGGTCGAGGTACACGCGTCGGTGCCGGCCTTGGGCCTGTTCGGTCCGGCCGTTGCTGTCTCGGTGCGCGGGCACGCTGTGCGCGAGGTCGAGCCATGAGCGCGCCCAGCAATGCAGACAAGGGGACGGCGACTGTCGAGTTCATCTGGCTGACGCTGCTCCTTCTGATGCCGTTCGTGTACCTGCTCATCGCCGTCTTCGACACCCAACGAGCGGCCTATGGTGTGTCCACCGCGAGTCGCTCGGCCGCGCGAGCTTTTCTGCAAGCGAACGACGCCACCGCCGGTGATCCGCGTGCCCGGCTAGCCGCGCGGGTTGCTCTGAAGGACCAAGGTCTCGGTTCCGCCAGCGTGCAGGTGACCTGCTTGCCGACACCCGCCTCGTGTTTCGAGCCCGGCTCGTTGGTGAGGGTGGTCGTGCGGGTCAAGCAGCCGCTGCCATTGACGCCGAGCGCTCTCGGCGCACAGCTCGGCGGCGTGACGGTCGACAGCACCCATACCGAGCCCTACGGCAGCTATCGGAGCCCCCGATGAGGCGCGAAGACGGAACGATCACCGTCATGACGGTCGGATTCCTGCTGTTCGTGGGTCTGCTTGCCGTGGTGGTCGTCAACTCCTCGGCGGCCTTCCTGCAGCGCCAGCAGCTCGATAACGTCGCCGACGGCGCAGCCCTGGCCGCAGCAGATGGGCTGAATCAGGACGCTTTCTACCGAACGGGCGAGATCACCCTCGATGATCAACAGGCCAGGCGGCTGGTGCGCGACTACGTGACGGGGGAGGGGATCCGGGTCACGAGTGTTCGGATCGACGCGGGGCAGGTCAGCGTCCGTCTCGAACGAACCGTCAGCCTCGCCTTCGCGCCGCCCGGATGGCAGTCACGCACGACGATCGTGTCGGAGGCGACCGCACAGCTGCGGTCATCTCCGTGACCAGCCGCTAAGGAAGCAGCCGGACATGATGGCGGTCGGCCGGGTCAAGATAACTTGCTATCGCCTTGTCAAGAGTGGCCAGAACCGCACCTGAATCGGCGGCGAGGTTGACGAGGTGGACATCCGTGACCTGTGTGGAGGCCACCAGCCCGGCAGTCGAGATAGTCGCTGATGTCAGCGACGTGGAATCTGGAATGAACAAATGCCCTGGCACCGAGCGCATCGTGATGAGGAGCATCAGAGCCTCAGCCATGCTGGGCGCCTCGCCAACAACTGCCGTATTCGTCGACAGCCTCAAGAATCCGGCCTCCGTGAATGGAGTCGTGGCCCAACGGCCGCCCATTGAGGCGAACCACGTCTGAGCGCGGCCGTGATGCACATGCCCAGGCCATGTCAGGGCGATCAGCACGTTGAGGTCGAGCAGGAACGGACGGTCACTCATCGCGATGGTCATTAACCAGCTCGAGGGTGATGGTGGAGTTCACTCTGGGGGCGAATCGTGGGAACGCCCCAGAGACATCCGCCTTCGAGCCCTCGAGCCCACGCCGGGCCATCTCGGACAGTGCTGCACCGATGGAAATCCCACGATCACGCGATATAGCCCGCGCGGCGGCCAGGACGCGGTCGTCGATATCTAGCGTGGTACGCATAACAACATCATAACATCAGCACATCAAGGCCCGGTGAATCTTTGCACGACGACGCCGCCGAAGCGGGCCTCGCTGATCGAGCACTCAATGCCGTCGATCCAGCAGCGTCCAGTCTCAAGCACCTTGCCCGCGATCTCGGTCTGGGGTCCGCTGGGCGACTCGGCGTAGAAGACGATGAGCCCGCCCGCGAGTCCCTCGTTGTAGCCGACGATCCGGCGGCCGTCGGGGTCCGATGCGCGTTGCTGGCAGTCCGCGCAGACCGACGCCGGGTAGCGATCCTCGTGGACGGTCGGCGCCCCGCAGATGGGGCACGGGTGGGTGGCATGCGCAGTCGACGGTGCATCGACGCCGTGGTGGTGACGTTGCTCGACGAGCCAGCCAGCGATGAGCGTGTCGATCGTCTCGCCGGTGCGGTCGAGCATGCTGGTCTGGTAGCCGCCGTGGAAGCCGATGATCGCCGCGGTCTGACCTGCCGTGAAGGCGTAGCCCCCGCAGACCGGATCGCTCTCGAGCGCGGCGTCGACGTAGGGCGTGACAGCGGCTCCCAGCACCTGGCGGGCCTTGATCGCTGCTTCATCGCGGGTCAGCGTCATGTCAGTGCCTCCTTGATGCGGTTGGCGAAGATGTCGGCTTCGCCGTCGGCGTACTTCGTGCGCGGCCAGAAGAATCCCCGTAGGCCGTCACCCTTGGTGCGGGGGACGATGTGCACGTGCAGGTGGGGGACGCTCTGCGACACCAGATTGTTCATGGCCACGAAGGTGCCCTGCGCGCCGAGGCCTGACGTCAGCGCGTCGGCGACTCGTTGCGCTGTCGAGAACAGCGGGACGATAAGCGGTTCGGGCAGCTCGGGGAGAGTGCCGACGTGCTCTCGGGGGACCAGCAGCACGTGACCCTTGAAGACGGGGCGCACGTCGAGGAAGCCGATGACATCGTCGGTCTCCAGCACGATCGCGGCGGGCGTCGTGCCGGCGACGATTGCGCAGAACAGGCATTCCTTGCTCACGGACTGATCACATCACAACTGGTCACACCACACGCGGGCGCTATGGTGAGGACATGGCTGACTCAGAAGGCAACACACCGAAAGAAGATATGAAGGCCAAGTTCCGTGAGGCGCTCGAGAAGAAGAAGCACAAGAGCCACGCGACGGCCGAGGGCGCGGAGCACGATGGCAGCGAGAAGTCGCACGGTGCCAACGGTCCGACCGAGGCGCGGGAGTTCCGCCGCAAGAGCGTCTGAGTAGACCGGGTAGCCTCGACAGGTGGCAGCACCCGATTTTGCAGAGCAGACCAAGGCCCTCGATGCGACTCTGACGTCCATCGAGAAGGTTCTCGACCTCGACGCCGTCCGCAAGGAGATCGCCCTCCTCCAAGAGGAGGTGGGCGACCCGCAGCTGTGGGACGACCAGGCCAACGCCCAGCGCGTCACGAGCCGGCTCTCGGCGCTTCAGTCACAGGTCGAGAAGGTCACCGGCCTGCGGCAGCGGCTCGACGATCTCGAGATCATGCACGAAATGGCGCTGGAGGAGCAGGACGCCGAGACGTCCGCCGAGGCCGACCGCGAGCTGGAGCGCGTCAAGAAGGCGATCGACACCCTCGAGGTTCGCACCCTGCTGTCGGGTGAGTACGACGAGCGCGATGCTCTGGTGTCGATTCGCTCGGGCGCCGGTGGCGTCGATGCTGCCGACTTCGCCCTGATGCTGCAGCGCATGTACATCCGCTGGGCCGAGCGTCACGGTTACACCGTCGAGATCTACGACGTGTCGTACGCCGAGGAGGCCGGACTGAAGTCCACGACGTTCGCGGTCAAGGCTCCGTACGCCTACGGCACGCTGTCGGTCGAGGCGGGGACCCACCGCCTGGTGCGCATCTCGCCCTTCGACAACCAGGGTCGTCGCCAGACGTCGTTCGCGGCCGTCGAGGTCGTCCCAGTGCTCGAGCAGACCGACGAGATCGACGTCCCCGACGAGGAGATCCGAGTCGACGTCTACCGCTCGTCGGGTCCCGGCGGTCAAAGCGTCAACACGACTGACTCGGCCGTCCGCCTCACGCACATCCCCACTGGCACCGTCGTCAGCTGCCAGAACGAGAAGAGTCAGCTGCAGAACAAGGCCAGCGCGATGGTGATCCTCAAGGCCAAGCTGCTGGCCTTGAAGAAGGCCGAGGAGCGTGCGCACATCGACGAGATGCGCGGCGACGTGCAGGCATCGTGGGGTGATCAGATGCGCAACTACGTCCTCAATCCTTACCAAATGGTCAAGGACCTCCGGACTGAGTATGAGAGCGGCAATACGCAGGCTGTGCTCGACGGCGAGATCGACGACTTCATCGAGGCCGGCATCCGCTGGCGCCGCGAGCAGGCGTCGGCGTAGCTATCGCTGTGCGCCGTCCTGGGCGGCGTCAATCTCCTGCTGCTCATCGATCCGTTTCCTGACGCGACCCATGCCAGGCAGCTTGCCGAGCATCGCGTTGAGCTCACGGGTGATGTCGAGCAGGTCGTGAACGTCGGGTCCGACGCTTCGCAAGGTGACCATCATCGGCAAGACGTCGGTCTCGATGCGGTCGACCAGATCGGGCAGGTGATCGAGCAGCTGGACGATTGCCTCGACCTCGTCCGGATCGATTGTGCGGGACAGTCGATCGGCGATGGGCTTGAGCCGGTCGAGGATCGGCGCGAACTCGTCGAACATCCGCAGACCGCGGTCGATCGTCGGTTCGATGCTTGCGACCAGGCCGGCGCCGCGGATCACCAGGGCATCTGCCTGCGTGTTGGTCGCGTCGATCCTCAGGATCTCGGCGTCAGCGGCGCTTCGGGTCACCTCAATGCTGTCGACCAGCTGGTTGACGCGGATGATCAGGAACTCGGCCTGAGTGAGAAGCATCGTGGTGCGGGGGAGGATGCCCGCGACGTCGACGATCACGCGGCGTCCGAGATCGGCCAGGGAGGCGACGGGCCGTGGGATCAGCATTCCCCCAAAGTAGTCCTGCCCGTCTGATGCCGCCTGGCGACCCAACTCACCCCGGGCGGCGGCGCCCAGGTCCCACGACCGTGGGGTCCATCTGCCTAGACTCGTTCGAGTGATTCGATTCGACAAAGTCACCAAGACCTATCCTGGGCAGAAGCGCGCGGCGCTCGATGCTGTCGACCTCGAGATCGAGAAGGGCGAATTCGTCTTCCTCGTCGGGGCATCCGGCTCGGGCAAGTCCACTTTCCTGCGCCTGATCCTGCGCGAGGCCAGGCCCACCAGCGGCCGCGTCTACGTCGCCGGCAAGGAGATCAACAAGCTCTCTAACTGGAAGGTGCCCAAGCTGCGCCGCCAGGTCGGCACGGTGTTCCAGGACTTCCGACTGCTGCCCAACAAGACCGTGACAGAGAACGTCGCCTTCGCATTGCAGGTCATCGGCAAGCACCGTAGCGAGATCAACAAGCTGGTCCCGGAGACGCTCGAGATGGTCGGCCTCGAGGGCAAGGGGCACCGCATGCCCGATGAGCTCTCTGGCGGTGAGCAGCAGCGCGTTGCGATCGCCCGCGCCTACGTCAATCGGCCGATGATCCTCATTGCGGACGAGC
>JBBSSC010000041.1:0-10627 GCA_038242465.1 Propionibacteriales bacterium
AACCGCGTGCTGCGGGATGCGGGCGAGATCCTGCGCGTTCAGGCTGTTGGTGTACCCCAGCTCGGTCGAGAACGACATCCCGAGCAGATGGAACGCCTTGACCGTTCGGTGCGCATCGACCGTGAACTGCGGGATGTCGTTATCGCGCATGACCTTCTCCCTGTCGGAGAACACCGCGTACGTGCGCTCGGCCAGGATCCAGTCGCGCTCGTTCAGGACTTCGTACAGGATCTGGACGCCCTGGTTGGGCAGGCCGACCTCGTAGGCATCGGGATACATCAGCGCCCAGCGGACATCGGCCGCATCCCAGTCCTTGCTGGTGGCGTTGAGTTCACCCCCGACGTACTGGATGGGCTTGCCGATCGTCGGCAGCAGGGGCTCCAGGCGCGGGAACAGCGAGTCGACGGGCATACCTCCAAGGGTAACGACCTAGGCTTCAGGCGTGAAAAGGAAGTCTCGCGAGCGCGCCCCATTGTCCTTCCGTTACGTGCCGATCGCCAAGGACGGCGGCCTTGACCAGGTGCTGACGGTGCACAACCACACCGAGGTCTCGCTCATGCCGACGATGAAGTTCGTGGCGTACAGCTACTACGGGCAGGAGCTGCCGAATGTCGTGACGACGACGGTCCACGGAGCGGATCGGGGCACCACGGTGATCCCGCCCGGCGGCACGGGACACGAGGTCCTGCGGTTCGACGGGCCGGGCCACCGCCAGGTGCGGGGCGTGCAGGTTCACCTGACCGATCTGACGCAGCACGATCATCCGCCGCTCGAGGGCGATATCCGCTCGGTCATGATCGATCTGGAGCAGAAGGCCACCGACGATCCTTCGGAGTTCTGGGGCATCGGGCTGGTCAACTCCAACCCGTTCGGCATCCAGCTACAGGTCGCCCTGCTGGCCCTCGAGGAGCGCGACCGCGACAACCCGCGTCAGGTCGTCGACGTCATGACGTTGTCAGGAGACGTCGACATGGCGTCGGCATCTAATGACATCGTCTGGCTCCCCGAGGACATCCGCGGCCAGTTCCACGCCGTTGATCATCATCTGGTGCCGCAGACTTTCGCCTGAGCGGTGCGAACCGGGCCACACCCCGCGAGTGGTGCGAAACGGGTCACGAGTGGTGCGAAATGGTCAGACGCGCCGTCTCATTTCGACCAATGTGCACCACTCGGCGAGTCAGAGGTGCGGGAACCAGAGCGCGATCTCGCGGGCGGAGGACTCCTCGGAGTCCGATGCGTGGACGAGGTTCTCGCGGTTAGACAGCGAGAGGTCGCCGCGGATCGTGCCCGGAGCCGCCTGGCGTCCGTCGGTCACGCCGTTGAGCAGGCGGACGACCGCGATGGCCTCGTCGCCTTCGAGGACAAGCGCGACGAGCGGGCCCGAGACCGCGAACTCGCGCAGCGGCGGGTACCACGGCTGGTCGACGTGCTCGGCATAGTGCTCATCGGCCTGGGCTGCATCGATCGTGCGCTGCTCGAGCGCGACGAGGGTCAATCCCTTGGTCTCGAAACGGGACAGGATCTGCCCCACGAGTCCTCTGCGGACAGCGTCGGGCTTGATCAGGACGAGGGTGCGTTGCGACATGACAAGTAACGTAGCGTGCGACTCGGAGGGACCACCCATGACCATCTCGCCCTGGTGGCGCGACGCCGTGATCTATCAGATCTATCCCCGTTCCTGGGCTGACGCCAATGGCGATGGGATCGGCGATCTGCCCGGAATCACAGCACGCCTCCCTCACCTTGCGGCGCTCGGCGTCGACGCCGTGTGGCTATCGCCGTTCTACCCGTCACCTCAGCGCGATGCGGGGTACGACGTCGCCGACTATCGCAATGTCGATCCGCTGTTCGGAACGCTGGCCGACTTCGACGTGCTCGCCGAACGGGCCCGTGAGCTCGGTCTTCGGATCATGGTCGACCTCGTGCCGAATCACTCGTCCAGCGAGCATCCGTGGTTCCACGAGGCATTGGCCTCTCCTGCAGGCAGCCAAGCGCGCTCTCGATACGTGTTCCGCGACGGACGCGGCGAGTCAGGCCAGGAACCACCCAACAACTGGGTTAGTCGCTTCGGCGGCCCCGCCTGGACGCGCGTCACCGAGCCCGACGGAACGCCCGGCCAGTGGTATCTGCACCTGTTCGACACGAGCCAGCCCGACTTCGACTGGTCCAGCTCCGAGGTACGTGAGGAGATCGAGGACGTCCTGCGATTCTGGCTCGATCGTGGCGTCGACGGATTCCGTGTCGATGTCGCGCACGGCCTGGTCAAGGCCGATGGCCTCCCTGACACCGACCTGGGGCTGCACCCTTCTCGTGACGCCACGGCACTCGCACCGATGTGGGACCAGCCCGGCGTCCACGAGATCTACCGCAGCTGGCGCAAGCTCGTCGACGAGTACGGGATCGCTGGCGAGGATGCCGATCGCATCCTGTGCGCCGAGGCCTGGGTCGTGCCGGGTGAGGCGCTGACGCGCTACGCCCGAGCCGACGAGATGCACCAATCGTTCAACTTCGGCTACCTCACGACGCCCTGGATCGCGGCCGCGCAGCGTGCCAGCATCGCCGAGTCGCTCGCCCAGTCCGCCGCAGTCGGCGCGCCGCAGACGTGGGTGCTGTCAAATCACGATGTCGTCCGCCACGCGTCACGTCTCGGCTACCCGCAGGAGCCCGGAGCCACGCCGCCCGACGGCATCGGCCCCCGCGATCCGCAGCCCGATGCCGAGCTCGGATTGCGTCGGGCCCGAGCAGCGACGGCCGTGATGCTCGCGCTCCCCGGATCGGCCTATCTCTATCAAGGCGAAGAGCTGGGACTCCCGGAGGCGACCCGTCTGCCCGACGACGTCCGACAGGATCCGACGTTCGCCCGCACCGGTGGCGCGTTGGCAGGACGCGATGGCTGCCGCGTCCCCCTGCCTTGGGAGGGCGATGTGCCGGCGTATGGGTTCGGGCCCGGCGACCGTTCGTGGCTCCCCCAGCCCATCGAGTATCGCGAGCTCACTGTCGCGCGGCAGATCGCCGATCCCACCTCGACCCTCACCTTCTACCGGACGCTGCTGAGCATCCGACGTGAGCTGCGAATCGGTCGCGGCACGCTGACCTGGCTCGACGGCTTCCCCACCGACGTCCTGGCATTCAGCGTGACTTCAGCAGACGCCGCGGTGACCGTGCTGGCCAATCTAGGCACCCAACCGATACCCCTACCGGCCGGTGCTACGGTGCTGGCATCGAGCAGTTCGCGGACTCCCGGCGGATGGCTAGCCACCGACGAGACAGTCTGGCTGAAGGGCTGACGCCCCTCCTGTTGCGCTACCGCAGGCGAGGGCTTAAATTCGATCCGTACCTGTGATCCGCGTCACATGCGCGGGACGATCCGGTCCGTGGTGGGAGAACTATGAACGTACGTATTCGTCGAAGAGTCGCCGCAGGAATCGCTGTGGCGTTGTCCATGAGTGTGCTGGCGGCCTGTGGATCTGGCGGCGGCAAGCCGACCCTCAACTGGTATATCAACCCCGACGGTCAGGACACCCTGAATCAGCTCGCCAAAGACTGCAGCACCGACGACTACAACATCGCGATTCAGCTTCTCCCGGCCAGCGCGACCGATCAGCGCACCCAGCTCGCCCGTCGCCTGGCCGCCGAGGACAGCTCGACCGATCTGATGAGTCTCGACCCCGTCTTCGTCCCGGAGTTCGCGAACGCCGGTTGGCTTGCCCCCTTCGAGGGCGCGCTTGGCGACAAGGTGTTTGACGACGATGTCCTGCAAGGTGCGGCCGAGACCGTCCAGTGGAATGACAAGGTCGTCGCGGCACCGCAGTGGGCCAACACCCAGGTCCTCTGGTTCCGACGCTCACTGGCCGAGGCCGCGGGTCTCGACATGGACAAGCCCGTGACGTGGGACCAGGTCATCGAAGCCGCCGCCGACAATGACGGAACCGTCGGTGTCCAAGCCAATAAGTACGAGGCCTACGTCGTGTGGATCAATGCACTGATCCAGGGCGCGGGCGGCAACATCCTCGACCCGAAGACAGTCGAGGACGGACGCGATGCGAAGGTCACGATCGATTCCAAGGCCGGCGACGATGCGGCTGCGGTGATCAAGAAGCTCGCCGACTCGGGCGCGGCCCAGCCCGACTTCTCGACCTCCAACGAGGGCACGAGCCTCGGCGCGATGTTCCCCAGCGGCGGCGCGGGCGAGTTCATGACCAACTGGACCTTCGTCTACCAGAACTACAAGGGTCTGATCGGCAAGCCGGGCGGGCCGACCGACGAGGCGGAATTCAAGGATCTCGGCTGGGTGCGCTACCCCCAGACCGTCACCGGCGAGGAGTCCAAGCCCCCCATCGGCGGCATCGACATCGGCGTCGGGTCGTACTCCAAGCATCCGAAGTTCGCCCAGAAGGCGGCCGTGTGCGTCACCAACGCCGAGGCCCAGAAAGCGCTCGCAGTCAACGAAGGACTCATGCCGTCGAGGCAGTCGGTATACGACTCCCCCGAGCTCGCCAAAGCGTATCCTGCCGATCTCCTGACTCTCTTCAGCCAGAGCGTCGACACGGGCGGTCCACGTCCCAAGAGCGCGTTCTACAGCCAGATCTCGAGCGCTGTGCAGTCCAGGTGGCACTCGCCGACGTCGGTCAGCTCCAAGACTCCGGCCAAGTCCGCTGAGTTCCTCAAAGCTGTCCTGAGCGGAAAGGCCCTCCTGTGAGCACCTCCGTCGCACCTGCCAAGAAGACGAAGGCAGCCAAGCCTCCCTCCTCAGACCGCTCGCGCGCCGAGAACTCCTTGGCCCGCAAGCTCGTCGCGCCAGCCATCATCCTGATGCTGGTCGTGACGGCCTTCCCGATGCTGCGAGCGCTGTACCTCTCGCTATTCGACTACTCGCTCACGGCACCAGACGACAAGAAGTTCGTGGGCATGTCGAACTATTGGACTGCGTTGACCGACTCGCTGTTCTGGCGCGACACCGGCAACACTGTGATGATCATGATCATCACAGTCGCGGTCGAGCTGGTCATCGGCTTCGCCTTCGCGATGGTCATGCACAAGGTGGTTTTCGCCCGGGGAGCCATCCGCACGTCCATCCTGATCCCCTACGGCGTCATCACCGTCGTGTCGGGCTTCGCGTGGCAGTTCGCGTTCTCCAACACCAATGGCTTCGTCAACAGCTGGCTGCCGTTCGTGGGCGATGACTTCAACTGGTTCGGCCAATATCACTCGTCGATGATCGCAATTATGGCCTCGGAGATCTGGAAGACGACGCCGTTCATGTCGCTCCTGCTGCTAGCGGGCCTCGCACAGGTGTCCGAAGACATGCTCGAAGCCGCGAAGGTCGACGGCGCGACCTGGTGGCAACGACTCTGGAAGGTCATCCTGCCCAACATGCGGGCCGCGATCATGGTGGCGGTGTTGTTCAGGGCGCTCGATGCCTACCGAATCTTCGACAACATCTTCGTCATGACGGCGGGCGCCAATGGCACCGAATCGATCTCGTTCCTGACCTACCGGCAAGTCATCGAGCAGTTCCAGCTCGGCATCGGCTCGGCGCTGTCGGTGCTCTTGTTCTTGTCGGTGCTGGTCGTGGCATTCGTGATCGTCAAGGTGTTCAGGGTTAATCTGGCCGACGCACGGCAGGAGGGCTGACATGACCAACGATGCCAAGTCCAAGATCGGCACCGTGATCGGCTGTGCGTTGATCCTCGTCTGGTGTCTGCTCCCGGTGGTCTGGATCATCTCGCTGTCGTTCAAGTCGCAGGAGGCCGTCACGAACGGCAGCCCCGGCTTCTTCCCGTCCAAGGGCGGCGGAGCCGGTTGGTCCAACTACACCGACGTCCTGAAGGACGAACAGTTCCGACACGCGATCTTCAACTCGATCGGCATCTCCCTGATCGCAACGATCCTGTCGGTTGCCCTCGCCACGCTGGCGGCCTATGCGATCGCCCGCCTCGAGTTCGTCGGCAAGCGGTTCGTGCTGACCACCGCGCTGGTCATTGCGATGTTCCCGGTCGTCTCGCTGGTCGGCCCGCTATTCGACATGTGGCGGACGTTCGGCATCTACGACACCTGGCCGGGGCTCATCATCCCGTACATGTCGTTCACGCTGCCGCTGGCGATCTGGACGCTGTCAGCCTTCTTCCGCGAGATCCCGTGGGAGATGGAGCAGGCCGCGCAGGTCGACGGCGCGACCGCCTGGCAGGCCTTCCGCAAAGTCATCGTGCCGCTGGCCGCTCCCGGCGTTTTCACGGCGGCAATCCTGACGTTCTTCTTCGCATGGAACGACTTCGTCTTCGGTATCTCGTTGACCTCCACCGAGAACGCTCGCCCCATTCCCGCTGCCCTGTCGTTCTTCGTCGGGGCCGATCCGTTCAACCGGCCGGCATCCCTGCTGGCCGCGGGCGCCGTGGTCGCCACGGTCCCCATCGTTGTTCTCGTCCTGTTTTTCCAGCGCAAGATCGTCGCCGGCCTGACCGCCGGTGCAGTGAAGGGTTGATGACATGGCTGCCATCGAGATGAAGAACATCGTCAAGAAGTACGGCGACGGCTTCCCGGCCGTTAACGACGTCAGCATCAACGTCGCCGACGGCGAGTTCATGATCCTGGTCGGACCGTCGGGCTGCGGAAAGTCGACGCTGCTGCGGATGATCGTGGGTCTCGAGGACATCACCTCGGGCGACATGCTCATCGGCGGCGACCGCGTCAACGATCTCGCTCCGCGCGACCGAAACCTGTCGATGGTGTTCCAGAACTACGCGCTCTACCCGCACCTGACGGTGTACGAGAACATCGCCTTCCCCTTGCGCCTGTCCAAGATGAAGGACTCCGAGGTCGACGAGAAGGTCCGCGCCGCAAGCAAGACCCTCGACCTTGACGAGCATCTGCAGCGCAAGCCCGCCAATCTGTCGGGAGGCCAGCGCCAACGCGTTGCGATGGGACGCGCACTCGTCCGCGAGGCCAAGGCCTTCCTCTTCGATGAACCGCTCTCCAACCTCGACGCCAAGCTGCGCGGCCAGATGCGCACGGAGATCGCGCGCCTGCAGAAGCGGCTGGGCATCACGACGGTCTACGTCACGCACGACCAAACCGAGGCCATGACGCTGGGCGACCGCGTCGCGGTTATGAAGCGCGGCGTCCTGCAGCAGCTCGCCACCCCACGCGAGCTCTACGAACAGCCCGTCAACCTGTTCGTGGCGGGCTTCATCGGCTCGCCGCCCATGAACTTCTTGCCCGCGACGGTCGAGAACGGCAAGGTCACGCTGCCGTTCGGCACCTTCTCGCTGCCTGCGGAGAAGGCCGAGAGGGCCGAGGGCAAGGGGCTGCTGATGGCCGGCATCCGGCCCGAGCACTTCGAGGACGTCTCGGTCATCGACTCGAGCCTGATCGACGAAGGGCAAACCTTCCAGGCCCACATCGATGTCCGCGAGTGGCTCGGCGACCAGCAGTATGCGTACGTCCCCTATGAGGCCGAGGCGCAAGTACAGGACCAGCTGCGACAGCTCGCCCGCGAGGCCGACAGCGATTCGCTGCGCACGCAGCTCGTGGTCTCGCTCGACTCCGCCAGCCAGGTCAAAGAAGACGACGACGCGACCCTGTTCATCGATACCGACAAGATGCACCTGTTCGACCCAGCATCCGGAGACAACCTCACGGTCGGTCTCTAGGGCGCCTCGCTCCGCTCGGCCCATGGTCGGGGTCTAGCCTTCAGGACATGAGTTCTCGGTCCGACCCGCGTGCCAAAGACTTCACCTCGGCCTTCGACTGGCCGGCCAGCATCGATGCTGCTGGTGTGGTCACAGTGTGTGACGCTGCCGGGCGCGTGCGCGCGACGTACCAGGGCACTGCCGCCAAGTACCCGGAACCGAGCCTGCCCCAGGGTGGAACCCACATCGTTCGGCTGCCTGAGGGCGATGTCTCGCTCGACAACGGAGCGCCGAACGCCACCCGGCGCTCCGCGCACAACGGCCACCTCGACCTGCATGGTCGCCGCTACGAGTTCCTGCACACCCGGCGGTGGAGAACCGAGGTTCGATGCGACGGCGTGCGCGTGGCGGTGCTGCGACGCCGTACCAGCTGGAAGTTCACAGTACGAGTCAACGCGATCCGCGACGAGACCGATCTGCTCGCCACTGTGCTGTGCTGGTACGCGGTACGCCCTGGACGCAGAGGTGCGATCTCAGCGGCACTCGACGGGCTCTAGCGCTTCTTCCTGCTCTTCTTGACTTCGCTCATGATTTCGGCGCTCCACTCGTGCTCGCGGATGAGCCGGTAGCGCTCGCATGCGACACGCAGGTAGGCCTCGGCTGGGCGTTCCTCCGGGCCGCGGACACCGGCCTCATCGATCATCTGAACGACCGGCTGGAACTCCTCGGCGTACCAGCGCTTTGCCATGGTCTTGGCGTCCATGTAGGCACCTTCGGCGTGCATCGTGCGGGTCGCCCATGCCTCGACCGTCTCGGCGATGACGCCGTAGTCGAAGGGAATGTTGACGGCGACCGCGGCGCGGGCCTCGCCTGTGAACGGGACGCGCTGGAGCATGATCCGTCGCCAGTGCTTGAGCTCCAGATCGGCGCGGGCATCGATGCCGACCGGCGACAGGAAGGTGTCGATCGCGGTGACGCGGGCCTCGATGACGTCCAGCCCGAGGCTCCGCGCGACCGAGACTCGGTGGTGGCCGTCCTGCACGAAGTAGTAGTCGCCGACCTGATAGACCTCGATCGGCGGGATCTCCTCGCCCTTGCGGCTCGCCTGCGCCAACCGTTCCCACCGCTGACGGCTGCGCGCCGAGGTGGGACGGAAGCGTCGGTCGAAGTCGCGCATCCGGTCGACCGAGCCGACGATCGCGTCGAGCGGGATGACCTTGGTGCCCACGTAGTTCTCTGCCCGGCGTCCCAGCGCGTCAACGACCTCGTCGAACGACATCGACTGGGTGACGTCCTCGCTATCACCGGTCAGCCTGGCCGCCAGCGCAGCTAGCACCTGGTGGCGGCGAGCGCGCAGGAAATCGCTCTCTGCATCGACGCGTGGTGATCCTGAGCTGCTGACCATGTCAGGCCTTTCGTCCGGCGTCGGCCGATGCCGGCGCAGTCGTCCGCGGCTCAATGTCGATGAGCTGCCAGGGGATGACATTTCGGATCGTCGTCGTGCCCAGCTCACGATCGGGCTTGTGCATCCCAAAGGGGTGGATGTGACCGTGCAGGTGCCACGTGGGCTGCAAGGCCTCGATCACTCGGTGCAGCGCGGAGATGCCCACATGACTGGGATCGGGCTCATCGCCCAGGCCCAGCGGTGGCGCGTGGGTCAGCAGGACGTCAACGGGGCCGGATCCGGTTCTGCGCACGGTCTTGAGCAGATCGCGGGCCCGGCGGTCGTACTCCTTTTGGGTGTACTGCTGGGCGCCGTCGTTGTAGCGCACGGAGCCGCCCAGACCCGCGATGCGCAAACCCCCCACGACGCGCACGTGACCATCGACGCTCAGCATCCCTGGCGGAGCCGTCGGCGTCCCGCGCCCGATCGTCGGCTCGTGATTGCCGGGAACGAAGACCGCGGGCGCACCGATGAGCGAGACGAGCGTCTCGAGGTAGTCCCACGGCAGGTCACCGGCCGCAAGCACGAGATCGACCTCGAGCTCACGGGCTCGCGACTCCATCGCGGGTACCTCTTCGTCGGCGACTGCCAACACGCGCACCATGACGTGGAGCCTACCGCGGCGTGACCCGGATCACACCTGCCCCGCAGACCCGTCGCGCTCGGCGGCCTCGCGGGCCCAGCGCGCCTTGTCCTGCTCGATCCGCTTACCAAGGAAGAAAGCACCGAACCACAGCGCCGCGAACATCAGGCCAACGAAGAACATAGCCGTGACCAGGAAGCCGAGGCAGATCGCGGCGATCTGAATGGCGTGGCCGACGAGATACGCCTTCGGATTCCGCAGCGATCCAGCAACCAGGACGCACAGCACTGCGAGACCAAGCCCGAGCGTCAGCGCTGCGGCCTTGTTGACGTTCTCGACCGAAATCATGACCGGCACGGACAGCCCGAGAATGATGGCTTGCAGCGACAGCATCGCGGCGCACATGCCCCTCATACGATGAGCCCCCTCATACGACGAGCCCCCTCATGCGACGGTTCCGCCCAGGAGCACACGGGCCTCGCCGACCGTAACGACCGATCCGGTGACCAGGACGCCACCGCTGCCGATCGCGTCGTCGCCACCATCGCCGCCATCGGCCATCGCCACGGCACGCTCGACGGCATCGTCGAGCCGTAGGGCGACACTGACGCGCTCGTCGCCGAAGATGTCGCGCGCGATCTCGGCGAGCTCCTCGGCGGGCATCGCGCGGGGGGTGCTGTTCTGCGTGCAGATGATCTCGGCCATAACGGGCTCGAAGATGCGCAGCAGCTCCTCGACGTCCTTGTCGGCCATGACGCCGACGACACCGATCAGGGGGCTGAAGCTGAACGCGTCCTGCACGGCCTCGATCGTGGCCTGCGCACCATGCGGGTTGTGGGCTGCGTCGAGCAGGACCGTGGGGCTGCGGCGGACGACCTCGAGCCGCCCGGGCGAGGTGACCTGCGCGAAAGCCGAACGCACGAGATCGGGATCGAGCTGCTTGCTGCCCGTAAACGCCTCGACCGCCGCGAG
>JBBSSC010000042.1:0-10547 GCA_038242465.1 Propionibacteriales bacterium
GCTCGGCGAGCCGCTCTTGGGCGTCTTCGATACCCGGGCGTAGCGCTTCGGCCTCCGCGAGGGCGGACAGCGGTTCGAGCAGCGCGAGTGGCGCCAGCACGACGACGCCGACGAAGACAGGGTCGAGGCCGCCCGACAATGCCGCGATGACTGCTACTGCAGCTCCCGTCGAAGCCAGCACGAGCGCCTCACCGATACCGGCCAGCACAGCTGTGCGGCGCTGGGCCCGGGCCAGTCGCTCGATGCTGCCGCGCGCCGAGTCACGCAGCAATCCGGTTGCGCCGTAGGCGACGAGGTCGAGTGATGCCAGGACGCCTTGCGACACATCTGCCGCGAGCTCGCCCCGCCACCGGGCCGACTGCTCGCCAGACCGGCGGACCGACCGCGGCACGACGACCCGCGCCAGGATCATCGAGACGGCTGTGGATGCCGCCAGCACGACACCGGAGACCCGATCGAGCGCGGTCACCAGGACGATCGTGACGGCAGAGGCCGCGAGTGCGACGATCCACGGACCGCGAAGCCGCAGCATGCGATCCTGCACCGCGTCGACGTCGGACACGACCCTGCTGACGAGATCGCCGCGTCGGTGTCCGGGCATCCCGACGGGCGCGATGCGGTCGAGATCGCGATAGACCGCGATCCGCGCCTCGGTGACCCGATCAAAGGCCGCATCGTGCGTCAGCAGCCGTTCGACGTAGCGCAGCGCGGCACGCGAGAGCCCGAAGAATCGCACCGACACGATCGCGACCATGAGGTAAAGGACAGGCGGCTGTTCGGCGGCACGGACGATGAGCCACGCCGAGGCGAGCAGCAGCCCGGTCGCGGCGATCTGCGACAGCACTCCGAAGATGCGTCCCCACACCAGGCGGTTCACACGGCCACCAGCTGACGTCCGATGCGCAGCTCGCGATCGGCAGCGGCGATAGTCTCGGGACGGTGCGCCACCACCACGACCGTCGCACCCAGGCTGCGCAATGTATCGAGCACCTCGGACTCCCGCTCCGCATCCAGGCCTGCCGTGGGCTCGTCGAGGAGCACCAGCGCGGCGGTGCCACGGCGGACCCTCAGGACGGCGCGGGCGATCGCGATGCGCCGCCGCTCCCCCGCCGAGATGTCATCGCCGGACTCGCTGATGACGCGTCCGGGCGGTAGATCGACGGCCCCCGCATCGTGGAGCGCCGCGAGAACGTCGACGCTAGACGACGCTGTGTCACCTAGCCGGACGTTGTGCTCGATCGTCCCGGCGACGAGGCCTGGGACCTGCGGGACCCAGGCGATCTGCTCGCGCCACGCGACCGGATCGATCGTCACGAGATCGACATCGTTGACCAAGACGTAGCCGATGGTCGGACGCTCGAAGGCCATCAGCAGCGACAGTAAAGTCGACTTGCCGCTGCCGGACGGGCCCGTGACCGCGACGAACTCGCCGGGACGCACGCGGGTGTGCGCCAGCGCGAGGCTTCGTGACGTCCGTCCGTCGTGACGCACCACGACCCCGTCGATCACGATCTCGGCGGTGTGGAGATCGGGAGGTTCCACACTGCCGTAGTGGCGGTCGTGCTCCAGCAGCGCGAGCAGCCCAGCCGTGGCCTCGGTGCCCTCGGTGCTGTCGTGGAACAGCGCACCGAGACGCTTGATGGGCGCGAATGCCTCGGGAGCCAGCAGCAGCACGAACAGGCCGGGGCCCAGCGCGAGATGGCCCTCGACGATCCGCAGGCCGACGCTGACCGCGACGAGTGCGACCGCGAGCGTTGAGAACAGCTCGAGCACGAACGACGAGAGGAATGCGAGCCGCAACGCCCGCACGGATTCGCGCCGGTGCCGGTCTCCTACCTCGCGGAGGCCGGTCTCCTGGCGGCGGCCGAACACCTTGAGCACTGTGAGGCCGTCGAGGACGTCCGAGAAGTGCCGGCCGAGACGCTCCAGCGCCTGCCAGCGGCGATCGATCCGATCTTTCGTGACGAGTCCGACGAGCACCAGGAACACGACCGTCAGCGGCAGCGTCACACCGATGATCACGGCCGACAGGACATCGGCGGAGAAGATCGCCACCAGCACGATGGGCGGCACGAGCGCAGACAGCACGACCTGCGGAAGGAAACGGCCAATGTAGCCGTCGAACGCATCGAGGCCGGGGCCGAGCAGTGTCACGACACCTGAGCTGCTGGGCCTCGGGCCGAGCCGGCGTGGATCCAGCAGATCATCGATGATCTCGTGCCGCAGCTCGGCCTTGACCGCGGCAGCAGCCCGCGCGGCAACTGCGGTGTGGGCCCACGTGACGAGGGCACGCAGCGCGAGGCCAGCGCCGATCGCGATGGGCAGCGAAGCCACCGGCTCGGCGTCGAACCGGCGCGCCACCACATCGGCCACCAGGTGCGCCACCAGGATGACCGTCGCCGCGATCACGACGCCCAGGACGACGCTGATGACGAGCAGCCGCCGGACACCGCGTGAGCGGCGCACAAGTCGCGGGTCGAGAGGCGCCATCCTCGTCAGGCCGGGATGTGCTGGACGCCGATGCGGCGGCGAAACACCCAGTAGGTCCAGCTCTGGTAAATCAAGACGATGGGCGTGAACACGACAGCGACCCACGACATGATCTTCAAGGTGTACGGAGTCGAGGCCGCATTCGTCGTCGTGAGCGACCACGCGGGGTCGAGCGATGACACCATGACGTCGGGGAACAGCGCTGCGAACAGCATCACGACGAGAAGGCCGATAGAAATCGCCGTGCCGAGGAAGGCCCAACCATCGCGATCCGCGAACGCGTTGAGGAGGCCGAACGAGAAAGCCACCAACACCAGGATCCCGACGATCCAGACCTGCTTGGTGTCGTCGCGAGCCGCCGTCCACAGCACGAATGCTGCGGTGAGCGCTGCGGCGACGAGACCTGCCCGCAGGCCCAGGGCCGTGGCACGCTCCCGGATCGGGCCGGTGGTCTTGAGTCCGACGAAGAAGGCGCCGTGGACGAAGAAGACCGACAGCGTGACGAGCCCTCCAAGCAGCCCGTAGGGGTTGAGCAGATCGAGCAGCCCGCCGACGTACTCCTTGTCGGCGTCGATCGGCACGCCGCGCACGATATTAGCCAGCGCGACTCCCCACAACAGGGCCGGGACCACCGAGCCGAACACGATCGCGGCATCGCACCGCCGACGCCACGACGCCTCCGGGCGCTTGCTGCGAAAGTCGATGCCGATGATGCGCACGATGAGGGCCAGCAGGATCAGCAGGAGAGGGATGTAGAAGCCGCTGAACAGCGTCGCGTACCACTCGGGGAAGGCCGCGAAGGTCGCACCGCCGGCGACGATGAGCCAGACCTCGTTGCCGTCCCAGACCGGGCCGATCGTGTTGAGCAGGACCCGCCGCTCCTTGTCATCCTTCGCGAGGACGGCCATGAGCATGCCGACGCCGAAGTCGAAGCCCTCGAGCACGAGGTAGCCGACCCACAGGGTCGCAATGACGATGAACCAGAACGTGGTGAGATCCATAACAGTCTCCTCAGTAGGCGAACGCGAGCGGCGCGTCGACGTCGTCGGGATCGGGCGGTGGCTCGATATCGGGCAGCCCGGCCTTCACGTAGCGCAGCAGCAGCTTGACCTCGATGACTGCCAGGACGCCGTAGAGCACTGTGAACATCGCGAGCGAGGTCGCGACCTCTGCGACCGAGGTGCTGGGCGAGACGCCGGCCGAGGTCGGCATCAGGCCGAACACGACCCACGGTTGACGGCCCATCTCGGTGAAGATCCAGCCGAAGGAGTTGGACGCCATCGGCAGCAGCGGCAGGAGAATTGCGCTGCGCAGGAGCCACTTGGATCGTGGGATTCGACCGCGGCGGGTCGCCCACAGCATCCATGCGCCCATCGCCATCGCGATGCCACCCGTGGTGATCATCATCCGGAACGTCCAGTACGTCACGGGGATGTTGGGCGCATAGTCGCCGGGACCGAACTTCTGCTCGTACTCCTCCTGCAGCGAGTTGATGCCGCGCACCTCACCGTCGAACGTTCCGGTGCCGAGGAAGGACAAGAGCTTCGGAACCTCGAGTTTGAAGACCTCTTCGGAGCCATCGAGCGTTCCCCACGTGAAGATCGAGAAGGGCGCGGGGGCGGCGTCTTCGTACAATGCCTCGGCGGCTGCCATCTTCATGGGCTGGACCTCGGTCATGACCTTGCCCTGGAAGTCTCCGCTGATCATCGTGCCGACGCCAGAGATTAAGAGAACAACCGCCCCCATACGGAAGGCCGAGCGAAACGCACCATCTCCGTCTGAACTGCGCATGATGTGCCACAGGGCGATACCCGCGACGAAGGCTCCCGCGACCATGAAGCAGCCCGCGATCTGGTGCGGGAACGTCACGAGCAGGACCTTGTTGGTCAGGACGGCCCCGAAGTCGGTCAGCTCCGCTCGCCCCTTATCGGGGTTGAGGGTGTATCCCACGGGATTTTGCATGAAGGAGTTTGCGGCCAGGATGAAATAGGCCGACAACACCGTGCCGAGTGCGGCGATCCAGATGCAGGCCAGGTGGACGCCGGGCTTGAGTCGGTCCCAGCCGAAGATCCACAGACCGAGGAACGTCGATTCGAGGAAGAACGCCAGCAGTCCCTCGATCGCGAGAGGTGCGCCGAAGATGTCACCCACGAAGCGGGAGTAGTCGCTCCAGTTCATCCCGAACTGGAACTCCTGCACGATCCCGGTCGCGATGCCCATCGCGAAGTTGATCAAGAACAGCTTGCCGAAGAATTTCGTGAGCCGCAGCCAGCGCTCATTGCCGCTGCGCCACCAGATGGTCTGCATCGTGGCGACGAGAACCGAGAGGCCGATCGTGAGCGGCACGAAGAAGAAGTGATAGACCGTCGTGATCCCGAACTGCCAGCGTGCGAGGTCTAGGACTTCCATGTCGACTCCTTCTTCTACTACGTGGCGTAGTAACTATGTTTGACCCTAGTTACGCAGAGCGCCAGCCGCAAGGCCAATTACTACGTGGCGTAGTAGAATAGATCACATGCCCCGCCTCGGTGAGCTCGAACGCTCCGTCATGAACGTCCTGTGGGACGCCCACTCGCCGCTGACCGTGCGCGATGTCCTCGACGGCCTCGGAGATCGCAACCTCGCCTACACCACGGTCATGACGGTGCTCGACCGTCTCGGCACCAAGGAGATGGTGCGCCGACAGCGTGACGGCCGCGCGTTCCGCTACGCCCCCGCGCTGACACGTGACGCCGCGACGTCCGAGCTCCTGCACGCCGCCCTCGACGAGGCCGGCACCGACCGCACCGCGGCCCTCGTTCACTTCGCGCGGAGTGTCGACCTCGCCGAGGCGCAGGCGTTGCGGGCCGCGCTCGACGAGATCGTGGCCCGGAACGCTCCGTGACACCCCTCCTCCTCGGCCTCATCGGGGTGGCGTTGTCGCTGCCCGTCCCTGCTCTGCTAGCCAAGATGACCTGGACGTTCCGCTCCCCCGCCGCTGCCGTCGTACTGTGGCAGTCCCTCGCACTGGCCGCGATCCTCGCGATGTCAGGAGCCGCGCTGTCGACGGCCTTGTGGCTCGTCACTGACGATGAGCTCACGTGGTGGCGCGTCGCACTGCACCTCTCGCTGCTCGCGATCGGCGTCTTGGTGTGGGCGCGGTTCTGGTGGGCTGCGTGGAACGTGTGGCGCGAGACACAATCACGCCGGCGTCGGCAGCGTCATCTCGTGGATCTGCTGGGCGAGGTCGATGGCATGGCGCCGGCGCTGCGTGTTCTGCAGGAGGAGACGCCCATCGCCTATTGCGTACCAGGCCGGAACTCTTCGCGCATCGTCGTGTCGCAAGGCACCATCTCTACCCTGTCGGCCACCGAGTACGCCGCGGTGCTGGAGCACGAGCGCTCGCACGTCCGGCGCCGGCACGATCTGGTGCTCGAGGCCTTCACGGTGCTGCACCGCGCGTTCCCCAAGGTGCTCCGCACGGACGCCCCGCTGGTGCAGAGCCAGATCCTCGTCGAGCTGCTCGCCGATGATGCGGCGCGCAAGGCCCATGGCGAAGCATCCGTCGCTGGGGCGCTCGTGGCGCTGGCCGGCTCACCGACTCCCGCTGGCACGATGGGCCTGGGCGGCGCGGCGATGGTCCGCATGGAACGACTGCGCGATCCTCAGCCCGGCCATCTCACATCGGCCGTGTCTGCGTATCTCATCTCGGCGATCGTGCTGGTGGCGCCGACCGTCCTACTGGCTATCCCCTGGATGACCCACGCCTGGATGACCCTCACCACCTAACCCGCTAGGTCATCGGGAGTGATGCTTACCGGCCCGCGAGTGGTGCGGTTTGGACAGACACGCCGTCCCAATATGTCCAATGAGCACCACTCGCGGACCTAGGTGCACCACTCGCGATGGGCTTAGAGGAAGTCGTTCGGATCGAACTCGTCGATCGGAATGATGCGGATGCGGGGCAGCTTGTCGTTGAACGCCTTAACGTCGTACTCGAGGTCGTGGAACTCCAGGCCGCGGTCGAACAGCGGGACGAAGCCGGCATTGCGGAACTCTCGGAACGCCAGCAGCGCGGTGCGTCGGTTGTCGTCGACCAGCGGTTCGAGCTGCTCGATGAAGTCGCCGTCGTTGCTGGCCAGCATGACATCGGCCTCGCGACCGGCTAGCTCGAGGAGCGTGCGCTGGATAGCGATATCGACGACCTTGTCGTCCGGCCCACCCGACAGCGGGATCGGCCGGAAGCCGATCGCGGTGAGCGCCTGCACGAAGGGCATCGGCAGCTCGTTGTTGGCTGCGAGGAAGAACAGACCCGTCGCTGGCTGGTCCCACGTGTCCTCGGCGAACTGCAGGAGCCGGTCCCAGCGTGGACGCTCGCGCGGATGCGGTCGGCGTCCGAGGATGGACTGGCCGAGCGTCGCGTCGATATTCTCGCCGTCGACCAGGACGTAGGTGGTGCGCTCACTCATGGTCAGACTCTCTCACGGATCCGAGCGGGGAAAGATGTCAGCGCCACGAGTCAGGATCAAGAACATGAGCCAGCAGCCAGCACAACAGCGCCGATATCCGCACGGAGTCCCGTCCTGGGTAGACACCGAGCAGGCCGACCCCGGCGGACGCACGGCCATGTGCGCCGATCCGCAGGGAGCGACATTCCGACTCTGGCAGCCGAAGCGCCGGCTCGGCGCGCAGGTCGCCAACTCCCCCGGCGCATGGAACTTCAGCCATCTGCACACCGACGAGCCCTCGGTGCTCGCGTTCTACGCGACCGTCTTCGGTTGGGCACACGACTCCGCGCTGGGAGCCGGCAAGATCCGGGTCCCGGGCTACGGCGACCACCTCGCGGCCACGGTCGATCCTGGCATCCACGAGCGGCAGGCGTTCGCGCCGCCGGGCTTCGCCGATGTCGTGGCAGGCATCGTCGTCACCGAGGAGCGGCCCGGCTGGCAGGTCGCATTCACTGTCGCTGATCGCGACGACAGCGTCGCTCGCGCCGAACGGTTGGGCGCCACGACGCTGTCCGCTGCCGACACCGAGTGGACCCGCGAGGCGGTCATCCGAGATCCTCAAGGCGCCGAGCTGACCCTGAGCCAGTTCACGCCGCCTAGCTGACGACGAGCGGAGTCACGGCCTGGCGGATTGTTTGAGGGATCGGGGTCACATTTCGTTCGACGGCGTCGACGTAGACGTGCACGAACCTGCCGATCGCGGCGGGCTCATCGCTCTGGCCCTGAAACAGACCCAGTCGGTACACGATGCTCGAGGTGCCGAGCTTCTCGACCGAGAGTCCCACGTGCACATTGGCCGGGAATCGCAGCTCACGCCGGAACTCGCACCGTGTCTCGGCCACGAGTCCGACCGCGTCGAGGCGGCGGATGTCTGAGCCCGTCGCGTCGATCAGGAAGCCGTTGACCGCGGTATCGAAGTACGAGTAGTACACGACATTGTTGACGTGGCCGTAGACGTCCTCGTCCTCCCAGCGCGTCGTGATGGTGCGCATCGCCGGAAAGTCGGTGCGCAGCAAGGTCTCTTTCTCAGCTTCCTCCATCAGGTCGATGACTCCTCACGCAGGCGCTGGCTGATAACTGCCGACACACCGTCACCGCGCATCGATACGCCATACAGAGCGTCGGCAACCTCCATCGTGCGCTTCTGGTGCGTGATGACGATGAGCTGGGAGTTTGCCCGCAGCTCTTCGTAGAGCTCGAGCAGGCGGCCGAGGTTGGCATCGTCGAGCGCGGCTTCGACCTCGTCGAGGATGTAGAACGGGCTGGGCCGGGCCTTGAAGAGCGCGACGAGGAAGGCCACCGCGACAAGTGAGCGCTCACCACCCGACAGCAGCGACAGCCGCTTGACCTTCTTGCCCGCGGGACGCGCCTCGACGTCGATGCCGGTCGTCAGCATGTTCTGCGGATCGGTCAGGATCAGCGCTCCCTCGCCACCGGGGAACAGCCGTGTGAAGACATGCTGGAAGGCGCTCTCTACGTCGTACCAGGCCTCGGTGAAGACCTGCTCGACCTTGGCATCGACCTCTTCGACGATCTCAAGCAGATCTTTGCGGGTCTTGCGCAGATCGTCGAGCTGCTCGGACAGGAACTGGTGACGCTCCTCGAGTGCTGTGAACTCCTCGAGCGCGAGCGGGTTGACCTTGCCCAGCATCGCCATCGACCGCTCTGCGGCACGCAGCCGCAAAACCTGGGCCTCGCGCTCGTAGGGGACGGCTTCGGCCGCCTCGGCCTGATTCTCGGTCTCATCCGTGTCCTCGGCCGTGATCGGCACGATGAGCTGATCGGGCCCGTAGTCGGCGACCAGTGTCTCGACATCGAGACCCAGCTCTTCGAGCGCGCGAGCCTCGAGACCTTCGAGGCGTAGGCGCAGCTCGGCGCGCGCCATCTCATCCTTGTGCACCGAGTGCGTCAGGCCGTCGAGCTGCGTCGTCAGCTCGCGCAGCTCGGCCCGCACACTGCGAAGCATCTCTTCGCGTCCGGACCGTGAGGTCTCGATCTCGGTGCGCAGGGCAGACGCCTGGGCGATGGAGCTCTCGAGGCGGGCGAGCACGCGATCGCTCGCGATGATGACGGCACGGGCGATCTCGGCCTCACGCAACTGGCGTTCGCGTCGCTCGGCGGCCCGGACACGAGCGACCCGCTCGGCGTCGGCAGCCTCGAAAAGGGCTGTGACCTGACCTGCCAGCGAACGCGCGCGCTCTTCGTTGGTACGCAGCGCGAGGCGGGCTTCGGTCTCGGCCTTGCGGCACGCCGACGCCTGCTCAGACAGCGCTTCGAGCAGATCTGTGTCGGGTTCTTCCTCGGGCGCCGACTCGGCTTGGGCCAGCCTGTCCTCGAGCTCGGCCAGACCCGAGAGATCGCCGGCCATGGCCTCTTCGGCGGACGTGATCGCAATCGTCAGGCGGTCGGCCTCGCCGCGGGCAGCGCGCGATGTCGCGCCGAGGTGTCCGAGCTTCTCGGCGACAGCGGCCATCGTCGCATCGGACTCGTGCAGCCCGGACAATGCGGCATCGACGCGCTCCTGCGCGCTCGCCCGCTTCGTTTCGCCAGAGGCCAGCTCGAATCGCAGGCGCTCGATCGTGTGAGTTGCCGCGGCCAGATCCTGATCGGCCTGGTCGAGGGCAGCCTGCACCTCGATGAGGCTCTGCTTGGAGGTCGACCCGCCCGCCGCGAAGTGGGCGCCCAGGACATCGCCGTCGCGAGTGACGGCCGTGACGTCGCAAGCCAGCCGGATAACCTCACGGGCTTCGTCGAGCGTGCCGACGACCGCAACCTTAAACAGCAGCCTGCGCAGCGCACCTTGCAGTGCGGGCGGACCCTCGACGGCATCGATCGCATAGATCGCGACATCAGGCAGCCCCGGCCACGTCGAGTCGTCGGCCTCGCCCCCGCCCCGCAGCCGCCCGGCGCGGCCGAGGTCTTCGGTCTTGAGCTTCTCCATCGCCGAGACCGCGGTGTCGAGATGGTCGACAGCCACGGCATCGGCCGCCGATCCCAGCGCCGCCGCGATCGCGGTCTCGAATCCGGACCGGACCGTCAGCAGCGCAGCGACCGAGCCCAGAAGTCCGCTGATCTCGTCAGTCGCGGCCAACAGCGCTCCCGCGCCGTCCTTATGGGCGAGGCCCAGCTCGAGGGCTTCCTTGCGCGCTGCGTGGCCAGCCTGCTGACGTTCAGAGTCCTGCAGCTGCGTGCTCAGGGTCGAAATGACCTCGGTTGCGGACTCGAGCGTCGCCTCGGCGGCTTCGAGCTCCTCGTCGAGACCCGACTCTCCCGCGTTGAGACCCGCGATCTCATTCTCGAGGGCCGTGAAATCGCGCTGAGCCGCCGAGGAACGGGCTTCGGCCTCGTCGCGCGCATGCGTCAGGCGACCGATCTCTTCGCCTGCGGCGGTCGAGCGGCTCTTGAGCGCATTGACCTGTCCGTGGAGCCGGGCCAGCCCCTCTCGCTGATCGGCAGCGGCACGCAACAGGCCTGCGACGCGTCGCTCCTCGGCGGCGTAGGCGGCCTCCGCCTGATTGCGCTCTGCGATGACGGTCTCAAGCTGCTGAGTCGCCGCTGCAACATCTGAAC
>JBBSSC010000043.1:0-10401 GCA_038242465.1 Propionibacteriales bacterium
AGACCGACTGCGGCCGCATCACCGACGGCGCCGCGGCAATCGTCATCGCCGGCGCTTCGTACGCAGCGGAATGGGCCGCGACCCGCGGGCTGGATCTGGAGCAGTTGCCTCGTATCTCTGGTTTCGGTCACCGCACCGACACGCTTCTCCTGGCCGACAAGCTGGCCGCGTCGAGCGACACCCCGCACCTGTTCCCGCATCTTCACGGCGCGATCCACGATGCCTACCAGCGTGCCGGAATCTCCGGCGTCGATGACATCGATGTCGTCGAGATGCACGACTGCTTCAGCATCACCGGTCTGGTGACCTTGGAGCATCTCGGTTTCGTCGAGGGAGGCAAGGGCGGCGACGTCATCCACGACGGCACGATCGAACGCTCTGGACGTCTCCCCGTCAACCCCGGCGGCGGACTACTGTCGGCCGGGCATCCCGTCGGTGCAACGGGCGTCCGCATGGCCCTTGACGCAGCACGCCAGGTCACCGGCCGCGCCGGCGATCAGCAGATCGAGGGCGCCCATCGCGTGCTCACGGTCAACGTCGGCGGCTCATTCACAACGGCCGTCTCGTTCATCATCGAGAACACTCCCTAACTTCCCCGTCGGACTAATTTCCCCTCCGAACCTCCCCATCAAAGGAGCATCATGGACCTCGACATTGTCGGCCGCGCGCTGACGACGCTGCCCGCCGACGACGATCATCCCTACCGCACCGGCCCGTGGCAGCCGCAGACCACCGAGTGGAAGGCCGACGACCTCGAGGTCGTCCAGGGCGAGATCCCGACCGACCTCGATGGCGTCTACCTACGCAACACCGAGAACCCGTTGCACCCGGCGATCAAGAACTATCACCCGTTCGACGGTGACGGCATGATCCACGTCGTGGGCTTCCGCGACGGCACGGCGTTCTACCGCAACCGCTTCGTCCGCACCGACGGTCTGGCGGCCGAGACCGAGGCGGGCAAGAGCCTGTGGGCGGGTCTCGCCGAACGTCCCAATCTCTCGTCGATGGAGTACGGCTGGGGCGCGCGCGGCAAGCTCAAGGACGCCTCCAGCACAGATGTCGTCGTGCACAACGGCGTTGCGCTGACGAGCTTCTACCAGTGCGGCGACCTGTACCGACTCGACCCGCAATCGGCCGAGACCCTCGGAAAGGAGTCGTGGAACGGCCTGTTTCCGTCCGATTGGGGCGTCTCGGCGCATCCAAAGATCGATGACGCGACCGGCGAGATGCTGTTCTTCAACTACAGCACCGAGGCTCCCTACATGAACTACGGCGTCGTCGATGCCAATAACGAGCTCGTGCACTACGTGCCGATCGAGCTGCCCGGTGCCCGTCTGCCCCACGACATGGCGTTCACCGAGAACTACGCGATCCTCAACGACTGCCCGCTGTTCTGGGACCCCGAAGGCCTCGCCCAAGGCGCCTACGCCGCCCGGTTCCACGCCGACATGCCCATGCGACTCGGCGTCATCCCGCGGCGTGGCAACCCCGAGGACATCCGCTGGTTCGACTGCGATGCGACCTTCGTCCTGCACTGGGTCAACGCCTATGAGGAGGGCGACGAGATCGTTGTCGACGGCTACTTCCAGGAAGATCCGTCGCCGGCCGACAACGGCATGGGCGACAAGTGGCAGCGCGCGTTCCGGTTCCTCGCCAACGACCGGATGAAGCCGCGCCTGCACCGCTGGCGGCTCAACCTGGTGACCGGCGCTGTGAAGGAAGAACCCCTCACCGACACGGTCAGCGAGTTCGGCATGCTGAACGGGTCGATTGCCGGACGCAAGCACCGTTACTCGTACTCGGCGACGAGCAAGCCCGGCTGGTTCCTGTTCAACGGACTGGTCAAGCACGACAATCTGACCGGCAATGAACAGCACTTCCGGCTCGAAGAGGGCGTCTACGCCAGCGAGGCGTCGATGGCACCGCGCATCGGCAGCACGGGCGAGGACGATGGCTACCTCGTCACACTGACGACCGACATGAACCAGGACGCCTCGTTCTGCCTCGTGTTCGACGCTGCGGACATCTCGGCCGGTCCCATCTGCACGCTGAAGCTGCCCGAGCGCATTTCGAGTGGAACTCACTCGACCTGGGCCGCGGGCTCAGACCTGAACGACTGGTCGACCGTCGACGACCCCGCCACCGCCGTCCACCTCTAACGCTGACGAGGCGGTTACTGCCCACCGAGGAGGGGGTTACCGCAGTGGGTGAGGGCAGTAACCCCCTCCTCAAGGGGCGGTACCCGCCTCGTCAGCGGGGGTTACTTGCCGGTGAAGACCGGGGGGCGCTTGTCCAGGAATGACGCGACGCCCTCACGGTGATCGTCCGACAGCTGGCACTCGGTCATGGCAGCGACGTGGCTGACCAGGTGCTCATCGCGCGACTTCGACGATGACTCGTTGATGAGCCGCTTGACCCGCTGCGTGGCGAACGGCGAACCACTCGACACACTCAGCGCCAGGTCGCGAGCAGCGGCGACCAGATCTTCGGGCTCGACGACGTCGAGCACGAATCCGATCCGCTGCGCCTCCGCCGCATCGATGAAGTCGCCGGAGAACACGAGCCGTTTGGCCATCTGCGGTCCGACTAGGCGCGGCAGAATCCAGGTCCCCGCACCGGTATCGGGCACGAGCCCTCGCTGCACGAATATCCAGGAGAAGCGCGCCCGCGTCGAGGCGATGCGGAAGTCGCACTGCGTCGCGAGCTCGACGCCGAGTCCCGCAGCAGGGCCGTCGATCGCGGCGATGACCGGCTTGGTCGAGTCATGGAGGAACCAGTGACGGCCATCGGTGTGCCCGGGCCGGTCCTCGCCGCGAGTCCCATCCACCACATCATGCAGCTCAGTCAGGTCGGTGCCGGCGCAGAACTGTCCTGGCACGGCTGTCAGGACGATCGCGCGCACCGACGGATCCGCCTCGGCAGCATGGGTGTAGTCGCGCAACGCGTCGTACATCGCGTAGCTCAGCGCATTGCGCTTCTCGGGCCGGTCGATCGTGATGATGCCGATACCATCGTCGACGGCATAGCGGACGAACTCGGTCATGACGCGACCTCGGAGGCAACGAAACGAAAGTCGACTCCGCCTATCCGCACGATGTCACCCACACGGGCCGGATCAGTCGCGGCAACATCCACGGCTACGAGACCGGACGACTCGCCCGCCGTCGCGAACCGCAGCACGGTCGAACCCAGATGCAGCGTTGTCGGATCTGTCAGCGGAACGTCGACGACCTGCGACCACACCAGCGCCATGGCTTCAGGGTCAGGCGTCGCCAGCTCGGCACCCACGATGTCGCGGGCCACATCGGTGCATGAGGCCTCGAAGATCCGTGGTGCGAAGTGCCAGCTCTCCGCCGGCTCGATCTGGTCGATCTCGGCGAGCGTGCCAAGCGACTTGGGATGCCACTGCGAGATGCGGTTGCCCTCGAAGTCCTGAGCAAACAACGGCTCGACGCCCAGGCCAGCGGCCCGGTCGATCGCGGCCTGCTGATCGTCGACCTGGACGACGAGCATGTAGCCGACAGCCCCCTTGCGCTCGACGAGCCGGCCCGACGCGGAGTCAGCCGACAGCGGAGCGCACAGCTCGATGAAAGTGTCGGCAAATGAAAGCACCTCGTGCTCGAATCCGAGTTCGGCCATCGACTCGGCGTCACGAGTGCCGCTGCTGAAGCCGAACGTCGCGCGGCACTGCGCGATCGCCTCCTCGAGATCTGGGACGAGCAGGACGACTTGGCGGATGCGGGGAAGGGCAGGCATGCGGTTCTCCTAGTTCTTATTGGAAACAGGCTGGGCGAGGCGCGTGCGCAGATCACGCTTGAGGATCTTGCCGATCGCATTGCGAGGCAGATAGTCGACGACCTCGAGGCGTTCGGGCCACTTGAACTTCGCAACCCCCTTGTCCGCGAGGCTGGCGATGATCTCTTCGAGCGTTGGCGCCTCTCCGGTGATACGAGGAACGACGAACAGGCAGACCCGCTCGCCAAGACGTTCGTCGGGCATCGCAACCGCAGCCACGGCGGCGACCCGGTCGTCCGCGATGACCAAGCCTTCGAGCTCGGCCGCCGAAATCTTGAAGCCACCGCGGATGATCAGGTCCTTCGCTCGATCGACGTGGGTCAGATACGCCGGATTGTCGGCGCTGATCTCGAATACGTCGCCCGTGCAGAACCAGCCGTCGTCATCGAATCCGTGCCGCCCTTGGTTCCAGTAGCCGGCCACGATCGTCGGGCCCTTCAGGCGCAGCTCGCCTGGCTTGCCGGGCTCGGTGATCTCGTGGCCGTCCTCGAGATTCACGAGCCGTCCGCGCATGGCCTGCGCGACGTCGATGCGATACGGCATGTCCGGCACCCCATAGCGCGGGAAGAACCGACCACGTTGCGACGGATCCGGGACCGTGTCAGGGTCCGCGAACAGCAGGCCGCCCTCGTTGGAGCCGAAGAGATTGAGCACCTCGACGCCGTGGTCGGTCTCCCAGCGAGAGATCATCCATCCGGACAGCGGCGCCGAGCCTGATCCAACGGCGCGCAGGCTCGACAAATCATGCTCGTCGAAGACCCGGTCGTCGGCGACCAGAGTGTCGAGCACCAACGGCGGCGCGCAGGTATAGGTCACCCGTTCGGTCTCGATCTGGCCCACGAAGACATCCAGGTCGAAGGGCTGGTGCTGCACCAGGGTCGCGCCGAGCATGAGCCACGGCAGGAACATGCCGGCAACGCCACCGCCGTTGACCATGGGGAACGGGTTGAGCAGGATGTCATCCGATGTCAGCCGCGGCGACTGCGAGCACGCACCGCCAAGCACCTCCCAGTCGCCGTACGCACGGGGCACTCCCTTGGGCTTGCCTTCTGTGCCCGACGTCCAGACGAGGGTCACGCAGTCATTGGAGTCCTGAACGAGCGCAGCGAGATATGACCGCAGCTCTGGGGAATCTGTTCCAGCCGACGCCATGAGCTGTTCGAGCAGACCTGCCCCAGGCACGGACTCGGCTCCGAACGCGAGAACGGTGTGCAGCGACGGAATCTCGGCCGCCAGGACGACCAGCTCCGAGGCGAAGTCGCGCCCGACGGCCTGATTGACCGACACGAACACCTGGACGCCAGCGGCCTCACCCATGCCCTGCAGCTCATGGCGCTGATACTGCACCGGAAACGGTGTGACGATCGCACCGAGGCGAGAGACCGCCAGCAACACGATCGGCAGCTCGACGCAATTGGGGAGCTGGACGCCCACCACGACGTCCTTGGTGACGCCGTGCTCGAACAGCACGCGGGCCAGACGATCGACCTGATCACCGACCTCGCTCCAGGTGAGCCGCAGCGGCTCGCCGTGCATGAAGGTCGAGCGATTCGGAGCGTCGATGAGAGCCGTGCGATCCGGAACGCTCAGCCGGTGCTGGTCGACCAGGCCCGACCAGGTCTGCCCCGTCCACCAACCGTCCTGACGAAATCCTGCAGCGACCTCATCTGCAAACAGATGCACCGTTCTCGACCTCCTCGACAGTTACTGAAGCGTGGCCCATGTTAGTCCAGTAGAATCAAAACTACTAGATAGCAAGTGACTATTCATTTGCCGCAAAGCGCGGCAGAATAGACCAACTTCTGCAGAGGTAGAGCATGACAACGACTATCCGCGCTGCCGCTCTCAACGGCACTCGCTTCAACAGTGATAGTCGCAATCCGAAGGAGCTGACCACGGTATGAGCGATCAAGATCCCGTCCTCGTCTCCCGCGACGGGGACGTCTGCGTCATCACGCTCAACCGCCCCGAGCGCAAGAACGCCTGGACGGTCGGCATGCAAGGCGCCTACTACGGGGCCCTTGCGGCTGCCTCCGCAGATCCGGAGGTCTATTCGATTGTCGTGACCGGCGCAGCAGGTTCGTTCTGCCCGGGCGCCGACACCCAAGCGCTCACGACATACACCGAGACGGGAACCACCAATCCGCTCGCCGCCGAGATCGTGCAGGCTGAGTGGTTCCCCAGCACGATCCGCAAACCCATAATCGCCGCGATCGACGGGCCCTGCGCAGGCATCGGTCTGGTGCAGGCGTTGATGTGCGACATCCGGATCACCGCCCCCGACGCCCGCTTCTCGACCGCATTCGCACGCCGAGGCCTCCCTGCCATGCACGGAGGCGAGTGGCTGCTCGACCGGATCGCCGGCGCCTCGGTCGCGCACGAGCTGCTGCTGACTGGTCGGATGTTCGACGGCACCGAGGCCCACCGTCTCGGCGTCGTCAACGAGACCACCCCAGATCCCCTAGCCCGGGCGTTGCAGCTCGCGCACGACATCGCGATCAACTGCTCACCCACGTCGATGGCCCACATCAAGCAACGCCTGTGGACCAGCCGCGAACGAACGCTCGAGCAGACCATCGTCGAGGTCGACGGGGTGCTCGATGACTTCTTGTCGTCCGACGATTTCCGCGAAGGCATCACAAGTTTTCAGGAGCGCCGCTCCCCCACGTTCCGCGGGTTGTCAGACCCAGTCGAACCCACACCGCAAAGGACACCATGAAGACCCGATTGGCCCAACCGGTCCGCCTACCCGTCGTGGCGGCCCCGATGTTCCTCATCTCCGGACCCGACCTCGTGATCGCTGCCTGCACGTCGGGCGTCGTCGGCTCGTTCCCGGCACCCAACTGCCGCACGACCGACGAGCTCGACACGTGGATGGGCACCATCACCGACGCTCTGCGCGGCGCCGAGGCCAGCCAGCCGGACAAGATCGTCGCGCCCTGGGCGCTCAACCTCGTGACCCACAGCACCAACGCGCGGCTGGTCGATGACTTGGCGCTGGTCGCCGAGCACCAGCCGCCGATCGTGATCACGGCTCTCGGTTCACCGGCGCCGGTCATCGAGACGGTCAAGAGCTATGGCGGAATCGTCATCGCCGACGTCGTCAACATCAAGCTGGCTCGCAAGGCCGCAGCACTCGGCGTCGACGGCCTGGCCTGCGTGTCGAGCGGTGCCGGCGGACACACCGGGCACCTGTCACCGTTCGCGTTCATCTCGGCCGTCCGCGAAGATTTCGACGGCATCATCACCGTGGGCGGCGGCATCACGGACGGCTACGGCGTCGCCGGCGCCATGGCTGCCGGCGCGGACCTGGTCTACATGGGTACCCGATTCCTGTCGACCGCCGAGAGCATGGCTCCCGAGGACTACAAGCAGATGGTCGTCGATCACGGGCCCGACGACCTGATCGTCAGCTCCGGCATCACCGGCACCGATGCGTCCTGGCTGCGTCCCAGCCTGATCGCGAACGGCTTGGACCCCGACAACCTGGTCGCCCCGACGGCACGCAACTACAACTCGTCCGAGACGCCCAACAAGTGGAAGGACATCTGGGCTGCTGGCCAGGGTCTGCAGACGATTCGCGCGGTCGAGCCCGTCGCGCAGGTTGTCGACCGCCTCGAGGCCGAGTACCTTGCGGCGCACGAGCGCTTCAACGGCCTCGGTCTCCCCACAGCATCCAGGAGCTGACATGACGTACGAAACCATCGTCCTGACCGTCGCGGACAACATCGCCACGATCGAGCTCAATCGGCCCGAGGCGATGAACTCCGTCACGCTCAAGATGTGTGAAGAGCTGGCCGCGGTGTTCACCGAGACCAATGACAACCCCGACGTCCGAGTTGTCGTCGTCACGGGCCGCGGCCGCGCCTACTGCGCCGGAGCCGATCTGTCCGGTGGCGCGAAGACACTCGACCTCGAGGGACGTTCTGAAGACCCGGCGGACTTCCGCGACGAGGGTGGCCTCATCACGCTCAAGATTTTCGAATCGACCAAGCCCGTCATCGGCGCCGTCAACGGTGTGGCCGCGGGCCTCGGCGCCACGATGCTGTTGCCGATGGACTTCATCATGGCTGCCGAGTCAGCCAGGTTCGGCTTCGTCTTCGCCAAGCGCGGCATCGTGCCGGAGGCCTGCTCGACCTGGTTCCTGCCCAAGAAGGTCGGCATCAGCACTGCCGCGGAATGGTTCTATACCGGTCGCATGGTCCCCGCCGCCGAGGCGCTGAACGCCGGCCTCGTACGCAGCGTTCACGCCGACGACGAGCTGCTGCCGGCCGCCTACGCGCTGGCCCGCGAGATCGTCGAGAACACCGCCCCAGTTGCGGTCGGCATGATCCGACAGATGCTGTGGCGGTTCGCCGGATCGGAGCACCCGATGGACGCCCACCGGATCGACTCGCGGATCAATCTCGAGCTCGGCACGACGCCCGATGTCGTCGAGGGAGTCACGTCATTCCTGGAGAAGCGTCCGCCGAACTTCCCAGGCCGCATGCCCACCGACGCTCCGGCGTCCTACCCCTGGTGGACCGACCCCGCGTTCTAAGGTTTCGGCCCGCGAGGGTCGACATGAAAATCGGGTTCTGTCCGCTTAGGTGCGGACAGAACCCGATTCCTATATCACCGGAGGAATCGGCTCAGTGGCCGAAGTCTTCTTTCACGCCCATCCCGGCAAGCAACGTCGGACGGTCGTAGTACTCGAGCCACTCGGTGACCTTGCCGTCCTCCATCGAGATGATGCCCACGACCGGCACCTCGCCATGGTTGCCGTCGAAGTCGAAGACGTCGACGCGCTGCACGAACACGCGTCCGCCGATGACGCCGAGCGCTTCGATCTGCAGCTTCATGCTCGTGGCCTTGCTGCCAAGGAGGCTGATCCGCTCACCGACAAGCTGCTTGCCGACCAACGGTTCGTGCATGACGCTGTGCAGCACCCCGTCCTCGGCGAATAGCTCGGTGACGGTGTCCCAGTCCATGGCGTCCCACGCAGCGAACATCGTGCGGGCCAGATCCAGCTTGTCCTGATCGGTCATGGTGCTCATATTTTCTACCTTCTCTAGGCGTTGATGCGCAGTTCGCGCTTGAGGATCTTGCCGACGGGGTTACGCGGCATCTCGTCGCGGATGTCGAGGCGTTCGGGCAGCTTGAACGACGCGATTTTCTTGGCCCGTAGGAAGTCGATGAGCTCCTGCAGCGTGAGCGACGTGTCCGGCGCTAACGTCACGACGGCCGCGATCTTCTCACCAAGCACCTCGTCGGGATCACCGATCACAGCGACGTCCACGACAGCCGGATGCTCGGCGATGAGCCCTTCGAGCTCGACCGGCGCGATATTCATGCCACCGCGGATCACCAGATCCTTGGCCCGGTCGAGGTAGTGCAGGTACTGGCTCTTGTCGCCTGCGATCTCGAACAGGTCGCCGGTCTTGAGGTAGCCCTGCTCATCGAACGGGCTGGGCCGCTTCTCGCCATGCAGATAGCCCGCGAAGACCGTCGGTCCGCTGATCCGCAGCTCACCGCTGCGACCGTTCTCGGTGATGTCTTCGCCGGTCTCGAGGTCGACGAGGCGGACGCCGACCCACTCCGAGACGCGGCTGGACCACGTGACGCCCGGGGTGCCGTACCGCGGAAAGTACTGCGCCCGGTCGGTCGGGTCCGGGAAGTCCTCGGGGCTCGACAGCAGGCCGATGCCCTCGTTCGAGCCGAAGAAGTTAATGACCCCGATGCCGAACTTCTCCTGCCAGCCGCGCACCATGGTCGGCTGTAGCGGGACCGAGCCCGAACCGATCCGGGTCAGGCTACTCAGGTCGATCTTGGCCAGCAGCTCTTCGTTGTGCAGCAGCATCCACAACAGCGCGGGCGGCGCGACGGTGTAGGTCACGCGCTCCGACGCGATCTGCCCGAGGAACGACGGCAGATCAAATGGGTGGTGCTGCACCAACACGCAGCCCATGCGCAACCACGGCAGGAACATGCCGTTGATGCCGGCCATGTTGACCATCGGGAACGGGTTGAGCAGCACGTCGTCCGCGGTGATCGCCGGGACTTCCACCGTCGCCCAGCTGATCGCGAGCCAGTCGTAGTGGCAGCGCGGAACGCCCTTGGGCTCGCTCTCGGTACCCGACGTCCAGCAGATCGTGAGGCAGTCATTGGGATCGTTGGGGTCGGCGGCCACCTTGGCCGCGACCCGGGCACGCTGCTCATCCGACGCCGCAGCCGGAGCGATGTGAAGGACGCCATCGGGCACGTCGGTCAACAGTTCGGCCTGCGGGCCGTAGGCCATGACGACCTCGACGGACGACATCAGGCTCCGCGCCTCTTGGATGTCGCCGAGTGGCGAGCGAGAGCCGAACTGCGGCACGGTGATGAATGCCTTGAACTCGGCTTGTGTCGCCATCGCGACGATCTCTCGTTCGCGATACTGCATCGGCAGCGGCGAGACGATGACGCCGATCATCCAGGCAGCGACGTAGACCTCGACGAGCTCGATCGTGTTGGGAACCTGAACCCCCAAAACGTCGCCCCGCCCGAGCCCCAGGTCCAGCAGGCGGTCGGCGAGCGCGGTTGCCTCACCATCCACCTCGCTCCACGTCAGCCGCCTAGGCTCCGAAC
>JBBSSC010000044.1:0-10240 GCA_038242465.1 Propionibacteriales bacterium
AAGGAGCTGTTCATCTCGATCAAGACCGTCGAGACGCATGTGTCGAGCGTCCTGCGCAAGCTCCAACTGTCGAGCCGCCACGAGCTGACCCGCTGGGCCAACGACCGCCGTCTCATTTAGCCCTTGCGCCCCCGCCTCCCGCGAGCGGTGCGGATTGGACGTTTCGAGACGGTGTGCCGGGCCAAACTGCACCACTCGCGGATGTCAGCCATTCGGCGTTGCGATACCACTGACGACGAAGGGCGTGACGCCGGGCGCCTTTGCACATCGCGCCTGAGTTTTCGAATCGCGGCCGCTTTGCCATGATGGGGCCATGAAGTCTCTCGGGGTGGCCGCGCTGATGTCCGTTGCACTCGTCCTGCCAGCCTTCGCCCCGGCCGCGAGCGCTGTCGCGGCGGAGAAGAAGACCACCGCAGTCATCGAGAAGCGCGTGATCGGACACAGCGTCAAGGGCCGCGAGATTACGGCGTGGCGGCTGGGCAATCCCACATCGAAGAAAAAGATCCTTCTGCTCGCCGCGATGCACGGCAATGAGAAGGGGGCCGTCAAAACGCTGCGTGCCCTGCGCGACGGCAGGCCCATCCAGGGCGCCGACATCTGGGTCGTGCCGGTCGTCAACCCTGATGGATATGCCAAGAATACGCGGCAGAATGCACGCAAGGTCGATCTCAACCGGAACTTCTCGAAGGGCTGGAAAAAGGCCGGGGGAGCCACCAACTCGGGCACGAAGGCCTTCTCCGAGCCCGAGTCGCGAGCTATCCGCGACTTCGCCAGGAAGATCAAGCCGCTCTACACGATCAGCTTCCACCAGCCGTTGAACGGCATCGACATCCGCGACACGGGCAACAACAAGTGGGCCAAGCGTCTCGCCGAGCGCATCCGGCTGCCGAAGAAGGCATTCGACTGCTTCTCGTCGTGTCACGGCACGTACTCGATGTGGTTCCGCCAGAACCAGCGCAAGGGCGGGGTCATCACCGTTGAGATGACGTCGAAACCATCGCACAAGCACCTCACCAAGATCGCCCCGCGGGCCGTCCTGTACAGCGTCGGCGCGACCCGCTGATATGACGACTCGCCGCCTCCACATCACCATCCCCGACGCCGGATGGGTCGAACGACTGGCCGATATCGACGACGTCGACCTGACGATCTGGGACTTCTCGTTGCCGCAGCCCGAGCGCCGTGTCGACCTCGGCGTCCGTTCCTACTCCGTCGCCGCCGCTGGTCTGGACACGCTCGACGCCGACCTTCTCTCGGTCATCCAGTCACAGGCACTGGGCTACGACGGTGTCGCGGAAACCCTGACGCCCGGTATCGCATTCTGCAATGCCGTCGGCGTGCACGAAGAGTCCACAGCCGAGCTTGCCGTCGCACTGCTCTTGTCTTCGCAGCGCGAGATCGACCGCTATGCCAAGGAAGTCGGGCAGTGGAACCGGCGCTTCACGGCGAGCCTGATCGACCGCCGGCTGATGATCCTCGGGTACGGCGGCATCGGCCAGGAGATCGAGAAGCGGCTCGACGGCTTCGGTGCCGAGATCGTGCGTGTCGCGAATCGCCGGCGTGAGGACGATCGCGGCACGATCCACGGCCGCGACGAGCTGGCTGACCTGCTGCCGACCGTCGATGCCGTACTGATCGCTGTGCCACTCTCGGACGAGACGACTCTGCTGGTCGACGACGCCTTCCTGGCTGCGTTGCCCGACGGAGCCGTCGTCGTCAACGTCTCGAGGGGGCCCGTGGTCGACTCCGATGCAGTCGTCCGTCAAGCCGGCCGGGTGCGCCTCGCCGCAGATGTAACAGATCCCGAACCGTTGCCGCCGGAGCATCCATTGTGGACGACGCCTGGCGTGCTGATCTCGCCGCACGTCGGCGGGATGTCATCCGCGATGGCCCCGCGCATCGAGGCTGTCGTCCGTCGCCAGATCAGCCGGCTCCTCGAGGGATCGGATCCGGAGAACGTCGTGGTGCCGGCCCGATAGGGTGTGAGTCTCGCTCCCGTAGCCCAACTGGCAGAGGCAGATGGCTTAAACCCGTCACAGTGTGGGTTCGAACCCCACCGGGAGCACCCAGACCAGATTTGCGGAGTCATGCACGTTCTGAGAACGCTGTAACCGTGCAGCATTCCGCAAATCTGGGGCGGGCGAGGGCTAGGTTTGCTCGACGCGGAGGGCGGCCCAGGTGTCGTCGAGGATGACGGACTCGACGGCGTACCAGCCGTAGTCGGCCGTCAGCTCCTGGATCGCGTCCTCGTCGATGTCGGGACCCTGGAACGGATAGGCGACCCAGACGAGCGGGATCGATCCGAGCTGCGGCAGGGCGTCGTCGAAGCTGTCGGCGAGCTGCGTACGGTCGTCGGCGAAGACGACGGCCGCGTCGATCAGCTCGGGCTCCTCCTCGGCGCGCACCTCGATCATCTGCGCGCCCTCGGGAAGGGGGTCGAGCACGGACGCCCCCTCGACGGAGCTTCCGATGATCCACACGACGAAGCCATCGCTGATGCGCAGCTTGTCTGCGTTGTTGATCTCGGTCATGCGCACATCCTAGGGGGTGTCTCGGATCGCCTGGAGGTCGCGAATCGCGCGGTCGACCTGCAGCCCCTTGCCCTCGAAGTGCGTCGTCGGACGCCCCTCCAACCGCGGGGCCCAGTCGCCCGACGAGCTGAAGCCGGGAGCCTCGGCGAGGACATCGCGCATCTGCTCGGCGTAGTCCTCCCAGTCGGTCGCCATCCGCCACGTTCCGCCCGGTTCGACGACTCGTGCCGCGAGAGCAGCGAAGCTCGGTGTCACGAGCCGGCGCTTGTTGTGCCGCTTTTTGTGCCACGGATCCGGGAACCACAGGCGCAGCTCGCGGACCGACGCGGGCGGCAGCATCGTGGTCAGCGCCTCGGCGGCGTTAACGACTGCGAGCCGGATGTTGGTAACACCTAGATGTCGCATGGCCACGAGCGTCTTGGCGACTCCCGGGATGTAGACCTCGAGCCCGAGGAAGTCGAGCTCTGGGTGCGTGTGGGCAGCATGCACGAGGGCCTCGCCGCGGCCACTGCCGATCTCGACGATCAACGGCGCCTTGCGCCCGAAGGCCGCCTGCTGATCGAGGACGTGCGACGGGTCGACCGACGTGTTGCTGGTGTCGAGGCGGGGGATGTCCAGGACGTAGGTCTCGGCCATCTCGTCCCATGCGCTCTGCTGGCGATCCTTCAGGCGCCCGCCGCGGCGGGTGAAGGACACAGGCTCGGTTCTGTAAGGCGTGGTTTCCACCGCGCTAGCGTAGTCGCGCGAACATCGAGCCCGACACCAAGGACTGATACGCCGCGCCAACGGGGTGACGCAGTCCGCACGGTACTGCGGAATGCGTGGTACCGTCCTATCCATGGATGCCACCCAGCTACTCAAAGGAGTGCTCGACGTCGCAGTTCTCGCGGTCGTCGAGGACGAGGACGGATACGGCTACGACGTCGTGCGAAGGCTGCGGGCCGCGGGACTAGAAGAAGTCGGCGACGCCTCCGTCTACGGAACGCTGCGCCGGCTCTACACCGCGGGCGCCCTGACGTCATATGTCGTGCCGTCCGAGGAGGGGCCACACCGCAAGTACTACGGCATCAACGCCCAGGGCAGGACGATGCTGGAGCTGCAGCGCAAGGTCTGGGCCGAATGCGCAGCCACCATGAACGATCTACTCGCCGGGAAGGCAGCATGAACACGTCAACCGTGACACCAGAGATCGCGACATTCGCCCAGAGCGTGCGGGCTGCGCTCGCCGATCTGTCTGCCGAAGAGGTCGACGATCTGACCGAGGGGCTCGAGGCCGATCTGGCAGAGTCGCTCGCCGAGGATCTCCGTCGGACGCTCCCCGATCCGGTCGCGTACGCGGCAGAGCTGCGGCTCGCGGCCGGTCTGCCGGGACGAACCGATGCGGGCAAGCGCGGTATAGGCAACGCGTGGGACGACCTCCGTCGGCAGACCTCTGGTGTCGTCCAGGGCAATCCGACCCTCGCAGCCGTCGCCGACTTCTTGGAGGTGCTGCGACCCGCATGGTGGGTCCTGCGTGCGTGGATTGCCGCCTGGTTGCTGGCAGCGCTCTTTGGCATGCAGGTGGGCTACGGACTGGGCGCCCTGTCGTCGATCCCGTTGCTCGTTTTCGCGGTGGTCAGCATCCAGTGGGGGCGGGGTCGGTGGCAGTTCCCCGGCCTCCGGGGCATCGTCGTGGCGGGCAACGTGATCGCAGTCGTAGCATTGCTGCCTGTGGTCACCGCATCTCAGTCGTGGGACGACGGCAGCGAATACAACGCTGGCTTCGAGTCTGGCCTGTCATCCGGGTACGGAGGCGAGAGCGAAGGACTGTTCTTCAACGGGCAGCCCCTGGAGAACATCTACGTCTACGACGCGGCGGGCCAGAAGCTGTCGGGCGTCCAGCTGTTCGACGTCCAAGGGAGGCCGCTGGTGCCAAACCGTGAAGCGGACGACACCCAGATCCAGCAGACGCCGGCGACTCTGGAAACCGGCGCAGAGGCCTTCAACGTCTACCCCCTGCAGATCACCCGAATGACTTGGGACGACTACGGGGATTTGGTCCCCGACCCCAACCCGGATCCGGGCAAGGTGGCGGCTTATGCGGATGGTCCGTTCATCAAGGTCCCTGCCGTTTTGACACCCCCGGCCGCCGCGATTCCACCGGTTAGCGTGCCGGAGAAAGTTGCGAAACCCAACGACTGATCCGGGATCAAACTGACTGTCTGAAACGTTGGATAGGGTAGAGCCAACGACTCCACGCTGGAGCCGATCCCACGGAGGGAATCATGCAGAGCAACAACCCGATTTTCACTCGCAATGCCGAGTTCAACGGCCGAGCCGGCGCGGTCCAGACCGACCCGTCGCAGTGGCAGGTCGATCTGAACGGTGGGTCGCCCACGCATACTGAGGTCGGCACCGGCCGGATGACGATCGACTCGGTCGTCGAGAAGACGGCCATCACCCTCGGCCTCGTCGTCGCGGCAGCTGCTGTGGCCTGGGTCTTCATCGGCCAGATCGTCGACGCCAATGTTGTTGATGACAGTGCCGTCGCGAAGGCCTACGCGCTGACGCTCGTCGGTGGCCTCGGCGGTTTCGCACTTGTCATGATCAACGCCTTCAAGAAGGTCACGAGCCCGGCACTTGTCATGGGCTACGCGGTCCTCGAGGGCCTGTTCGTCGGCGCATTCTCGAAGCTCATCACGACCTTCGTCAGCGCTGATGCCTCGATCATCTTCGGCGCGGTGCTCGGCACCTTCGCCGCAGTCGCCGGAACGCTCGCCGCCTACAAGTTCTTCAACATCCAGGTCGGCGCCAAGTTCCGCAAGATCGTCATCGCCTCGGTCATGGGCTTCGTCGCCGTCTCGCTGCTGTCGCTCATCATGTCGTTCTTCGGCAGCAGCCTGGGCGTCAACGGCTTCGGCCCGGTCGGCTTCGTCTTCGCGTGCCTCGGACTTGTACTCGGCGTGTTCATGCTGATCCTCGACTTCGACTTCGTCGAGAAGGGCATCGAAGCCGGTCTTCCGGAGCGCGAGTCCTGGCAGGCCGCGCTCGGCCTGACGGTCACGATCGTCTGGATCTACACCAATATCCTGCGCATCCTGGCGATCATCAACAACGACTGATCTCCACGCAGAAGCTCGCAGCGGCCGGTCCCCCTCGGGGGCCGGCCGTTGTTTTGTTTGAGGTGTGGTCTTGAGCTGCGTTGTGATCAGCTGGTGCGTCGGCGGCGCAGGACTGTGGCCCAGCGCCCGCCACCGTGAGCGGGTTCCTGCACGACCTGCGTGCCGGGATGGTCCGAGGCATCTGCTGCGGCGTCGCGCACAGGCATCAGGACGCGCGGCTTCTGCGATGAATCGAATCCGGCGTAGGCCGCGGTGCGGGCCTTCTCGCGCAGTGAGGCGGTGACAGCGGGAATCAGGACCGAGACCATGTTGGCGTAGCCGGTCTCCGAGGGATGGAACGCGTCAAGCCCGAACATGATGTCGCGCTTCTCGACGAACAGGTTACCGAGCAGATCGCCCAGCGATACGGCACGCCCTCCGGCCCCGACGACCGCGATGGTCTGCTTGCGCGCGAGACGGCGGCTCCACTTGCGAGCGACGGCTCGCAGCGGCTGCAGGATGGGTCGGACTGAGCCGAGATCGGGCGTCGTGCCGACGACGACCTCGCAGTCGGAGGCAACGAGTCGTTCGACGACCTCGCCCAGCAGCCGGGCCGAGGTGCTCGGCGGGACCTGGTGGGTCACGTCATTGGTGCCTACGACGATGACGGCTACGTGCGGCCCCCAGTCCTCTTCGAGGTCGATCTGTGCCATGAGCTCGGATGTCTGAGCACCGACGATTGCGCGACACCTCACCTCGACTGGAGCGTCAAGGACGTGCGCGAGCCCGATTCCAAGCATCGCGGACGGCGTTGCATCGGCTGCGGTCATGCCGTATCCGACAGCTGCGGAGTCGCCCAGAACGAGGAGCCGAACCGGGGTGCCGGGGAAGTCGTATCCGTAGACGCCGTCGGGGGAGGGGGGACGCTCGTTCGAGGTTCCGATCGCGCGGCGGGCCAGGAGCGCCTCGCCGATCAGGAAGCCGTAGAACCCGGAGATGGTAGCCCCGCTGCCGATGAGAGTTGTGGCAGCGATTCTGCGGGGACGGACCATAAGTCGATTTTACGTCGTCGCTGACGGGTGGCCCAGTCGGAACGCTCCAGCGTGACAAGTCTCTCCCGGCATCCGCCGAGATGTGGTGTTAGCTAGTCGCGTCGTACGCTCCAGGCATGACAGCAGACACAACGCTCGGCGCGCGCGAGGTGCCGCTGGGCGGCTTGCGCGGGCTCACGGTTCACCGCACGCTTCCGCAGCGCGGATTCCCCACCGTCGGCGCCTGGTGCTTTGTCGATCACTTCGGGCCGACCGATCAGTCGATGGCTGTGCTGCCGCATCCTCATACGGGGTTGCAGACCGTCACATGGCCGATCGCTGGCCAGATACGTCACCGCGACAGCCTCGGCAGCGATGTCGTGCTTCAGCCCGGCGAGCTCAACCTGATGACCTCGGGCGACGGAGTCTCGCACTCGGAGTTCTCGGTCGGCGATCCGGATGCACCCATGCACGGCATCCAGCTGTGGGTCGCGCTGCCGAACGATGCCCGCGAGGGCGCGGCCGGATTCGAGCATCATCCGGCTCTTCCGGTCGCCGGGGGCGATGGTTGGACCGCGAAGGTCCTGCTGGGCGAGCTGGCGGGCGCTGTGTCGCCGGCAACGACCTACACGCCGATCATAGGTGCCGAGCTGAGGATGGATACGGGCTACTCGACGGTGCCGTTGCGGCCCGACTTCGAGCACGCGATCCTTGCGGTCAACGGTCCCCTCGTGGTGGATGGTGTCGAGGTTGCCCACCGCGAGCTGAGATATCTGGCCCCCGGACGTTCTATGGTGGGACTGCAGGTTCCGGCCGACACGACGGCGATGCTGATCGGTGGGGAGCCATTCGGTGAGGAGCTGGTCATGTGGTGGAACTTCATCGGACGCTCGCACGACGACATCGTCGACGCCCGCGATGACTGGGAGCGCTCGGCAGGTCGGTTCGGTCACGTGGACGGGCACGGCTCGCAAGTCATCCCTGCCCCACCGCTGCCTCAGGTGCGATTGACACCGCGCCGGCGCTCTGTCACCTAACCCTATTATCTGGTAGCGTCGATTTCAGATACTGACAGTATCTGAGATCGAGAGGGTCTCATGACTTACTTCACCGGCAAGGTCGCCGTCGTGACTGGTGCAGGATCGGGTATCGGACGGGCTCTGGCCATCGAGCTGGCCCGCCGTGGTGCGACTCTCGCCATCAGCGATGTGGACCCCGATGGTCTCGCCGAGACCGCGATGCTCGTGACAGATGCGGGCGGGCGAGTCCGTACCGATCCGCTCGACGTCTCGCAGCGCGAGCTCGTCTTGGCCTACGCCGACACGATCGCCGAGCACTACGGCACCGTCAATATGGTGTTCAACAATGCGGGCATCGCGTTCACAGGCTCCGTTGAGCAGATGTCGTTCAAAGACATCGACCGGGTCATGGACGTCGACTTCTGGGGCGTCGTCAACGGCACCAAGGCATTCCTGCCGCACCTGATCGCATCCGGCGACGGTCATGTCGTCAACATCTCGAGCATCTTCGGCCTGTTCTCGGTCCCGTCGCAGAGCGCCTACAACGCGGCAAAGTTTGCGGTGCGTGGATTCACCGAGTCGCTGCGCCAAGAGATGCTCAACAGCAAGCGGCCCGTCAAGGTGACCTGCGTGCATCCCGGCGGCATCAAGACCAACATCGCGCGCAATAGCGAGCAGGTCGAGGGCCTCGACCACGACGACCTCTCGAATGCCTTCGACAAGCTCGCCCGCACGACATCGGCGACGGCGGCCAACGTCATCCTGAAGGGGGTCGAGAAGGGTAAGCCGCGGGTGCTGATCGGCGCGGATGCGTGGGTGCTCGACAAGTTCGTTCGGGTGGCGGGCCCGGGCTATCAGCGAGTCGTTGCCGCGTTCAGTAAGCGCAGCGGACTCTAGGACGCCTCGGATGCGTAATGACTGGTCGGGCCAGACCTTTCCGCATCCGATCGGACGACGTCCGGTGGTCGGCGACGTCATGGGTGCCGATCCGCTGATCCCGTTGCAGAGCACGATGGCTCGGGCCGCGGATCTCGGTCCGATCTTCGAGCTCAAGATCTTCGACCAGAAGTTCGTCTTCGTCTCGGGCGCCGAGATCGCGGCGGAACTGGCTGATGAGTCGAGGTTCGTGAAGGCGCTGTCGCCCGCGCTCGTCGCGCTGCGCGAGTTCGCGGGTGAAGGCCTATTCACGGCCTACAACGATGAGACGAACTGGTCATTGGCGCATGATCTGCTCAGGCCGGCCTTCACGAAGGAGGCAATGCGTCGGTACCACCCGGTGATGCTCGCGGCCGCCAGCGAGCTCTTCGATGTCTGGGATGCACGCACGGCGCCGGTCGACGTCTCGGCGGATATGACGAAGCTGACGTTGGAGACCATCAGCCGAACTGCCTTCAGCCCGGACTTCGGCTCGTTCAGCCGTGAGGAATCGCATCCGTTCATCCCCGCGATGATCGCCGCGCTGAAAGCGGGGCAGCGCAAGGGCACGCTCGCCTCGATGCCGGGAGCGCGGCTCATGGCCAAGCGCATCGACAAGCGCAATGCCCATCACCAGGCGTATGTCGACGATCTGCTCGACGGCATCATCGCGAGCAGGCGGGCCGCGGGCACGGGCGTTGAGCGCGATCTGCTGGGCATCATGCTCAACACGCCTCCTCCCGAGACTGGTGCCCGGCTCGACGACGTCAACATCCGACACCAGATCTTGACCTTCTTGGTGGCGGGTCACGAGACGACGTCGGGAGCGCTCTCGTTTGCGCTGTACTACCTGAGCCGCGATCCGGCGCTGCTCGCACGCGCGCACGAGGAGGTCGATCGGATTCTCGGCCCGGATCGTGACATCGAGCCGACGTTCGAGCAGATCGCCAAGTTCCGCTTCTTGCGCCGGGTGCTCGATGAGGGGCTGCGGTTGTGGCCGACCGCGCCAGCCTTTGCGCGGAGTCCGCGCGAGGTGACGACGCTCTCGACCGGACATGTCATGCGTCCGGAAGACTGGGCGATCGTGGTGCTGCCGTTGATGCACCGCGACCGGGCAGTGTGGGGCGAGAACGCCGGCGAGTTCGACCCCGATCGATTCGCGCCGGACCGCTCGCGTGGTCGTCAGCCGCACAGCTACAAGCCATTCGGGACGGGAGAGCGGTCGTGTATTGGACGACAGTTCGCGCTCCACGAGGCGATCTTGGTGCTTGCCCGGATGCTCCACCGCTACGAGCTCGAGCCCGATGCCGACTATGAGCTGGTGATCACCGAACGGCTCACTCTGATGCCCGAAGGATTCGAGCTGGCTCTGACCCCCCGCATCCCCGCGACCGGGCCGACCGATGCGGATCAGGACGAGCCGATCGACACGCGTCCCGTTTCGTCGATCGACCATTCGGGGTTGAACGCGACCTCCCACGGATGCCCATCGGGATCGCAGAAGTAGCCCGAATAGCCACCCCAGACCTGCTCCTCATCGGGCTTACTAATCGTGCCCCCGGCGGCTGCCGACACCCGGCAATGTATCGGCGGCGCTCGCAGCTTCGCGATACGCGGCGGCCAGCGAGGCCACGGTCTCATGGGCGTTCAGGCCGCTCGGATTC